>CAYOHN010000064.1:11961-13863 GCA_964403735.1 uncultured Spirochaetales bacterium
ATGCCAACCGGAACGGCGAGCGCATCCCGGCGCGCAGCATCGACAAGCCGCCGTCGGCGGAGCTCGCCGCCGATCAGCGGGACGAGGACGACCTCCCGTCCTATGCGGTGCTCGACGCGGTGCTCGAGCAGGCGATCGAGGGCGGCCGAGGGGCCGACGCGATCGACCCGCCGCCCGGCGCCGACCGCGAGGGAGTGCGCCAGATCGTGCGCCGGCTCGATCGCAACGAGTACAAGCGCCGGCAGTCGCCGCTGGTGCTACGCACGTCGCCGAAGGCCTTCGGCAGCGGCCGACGGCTGCCGATCGTGCAGCGCTACGACAACGACTGACCCGGGATCGAGGAGCCGTTCTCCGGATGCAGAGCCGTTGGTCCGATGTCGATGCTCGCGCCGCGATCGCGCAGTGGGGAGCGCAGTTCGGCGAGGAAGTGGCGCTGCGCGTCTACACGAGTCGGCTGCTCGGCGCCGAGCCGGCGCTGGTGCTGCACGGCGGCGGCAACACGTCGCTGAAGGGCGTGCACGAGAACCGGCTCGGCGAGAGGGTCCCGTCGCTGTTCGTGAAGGCGTCCGGCTACGATCTCGCGTCGATCGTGCCCGAAGGCCTGCCCGGCACGGACCTCGCGTGGCTGCGCCGGCTGCGCGCGCTGCCGGCTCTGTCCGACGAAGCGATGGTGAACGAGTTGCGCGGTGCGCTCTTCGACGCCGGCGCCGCAACGCCGTCGATCGAGACACTGCTGCACGCGTGGCTACCGGCCCGCGTCGTCGACCACACGCACGCCGACGCGATCCTCGCGCTCAGCAACCGCGAAGACAGCCTCGCCTGTCTGCGCGACGCGCTCGGCGACGACGTGATCCTGCTGCCGTACGTGAAACCCGGCTTCGATCTCGCGAAGACCGCCGTCGATGCCGCCGACGCGCAGCCCGGCACACGCGCGATGGTGTTGCTCCAGCACGGCGTCTTCACGTGGGGCGAGACCGCGCGCGAAGCCTACGAGCGGATGATCGCCGTCGTCACGGCGGCAGAGCACTGGACCCAGCAACGCCAGACGCGGCCGCTGCGCGTCAGCCGGGTGGAGACACCGCTTTCGGTCGCGGCCGAACGAGCCGCCCGGGTGGCACCGTGGCTGCGCGGCCTGCTCGCGACGCCGAGCGGGGATGCCGATCGCCCGTGGCGGCGCCAGATCCTGCGGCCGCTGCTCGACCGCGCGACGCTCGACTTCGTCGACGCCGACGGCGCTCGCGAGGTCGCGTCTACGCCGCCGCTGACGCCCGACCACCTGATCCGCACGAAAGCTCTGCCCCTGTTCGTCGCCGAGCCCGCTTGGGACGACGACGACCGCTTGCAAACCCAGCTCCGCGGTGCGGCGCGCGACTACGCACGCGACTACGCCGCCTACGTCGAGCGCCACCGCTCCCTGCTTCCGCCCGGCGTGGTGCCCGCGGATCCGATGCCGCGCATCGTCCTGCTCCCGGGTCTCGGCGCCCTGTGCGCGGGACCGGACGCGCGCGCCGCCGGGGTGGTCGGCGACATCACCCGCCACACGCTCGCCGTGAAGGCACGCATCGCCGCGACCGGCGCGCGCTACGCCGGACTCCCGGAACGCGACCTCTTCGAGATGGAGTACTACGCGCTCGAGCAGGCAAAGCTCGGCCGGGCGCGGCCGCGACTCGGCTCGGAGGTGGCGCTGATCACCGGAGCGGCCGGCGCCATCGGCGCCGGCATCGCGCGCGGACTGCTCGCCGAGGGCTGTCACGTCGCGGTGACGGATCTGCCGGGCGAGCGGCTCGACTCCCTCGCGGCAGAACTCACCGCCGAAGCCGACCCGCGCGTGCTCGCGATCCCCCTCGATGTCACGGACCCCGGCTCGGTCGCGGCGGCGTTCTCCGACGTCGCTCGGACGTG
>CAYOHN010000065.1:0-8984 GCA_964403735.1 uncultured Spirochaetales bacterium
AGCCCGAGCACCAGGACGCCCATGAGGGCCATCGTCGCCGTCGAGGCGCCGACCCGGGAGAGGGTCCAGAACAGTTGCAGGATACAAAGCGCCGAGACGAACAGGAGCGTGGGACCGCGCCGGATCCGCTCGACGACCCACGCGCCCAGCGGCGCCCCGAGCAGCACGATCGGTGCGGCGGCCAGCCAGTTGCCGAAGACCTCGGGCTCGATGCCACCATCTAGCCAGGTGAGGAACGTCCCGACGAGCGAGTTCCACGCCATCAGGATGACGCTGGTCGCGATCGCGGCGCGCAGATCTGCGCGATAGACGAGCACCAGCAGCGTGTAGACCACCATGTCGACACCGACGCCCGTCAAGCCGGAGGCCACCCCGCCGATCCCGCCGCCGACCACGCCCATGACCATGTCCGGGCGCGCTCCGAGCGTCGGGGGATGATGATGCGCCAGGAGCTGCCGGAGCTTGACGAGCGTCACGATTCCGAAGCCGCCCCAGATTCCGGCGAAGGTCAGCTTTACGACCGCGTCGGAGACGAGCGGAAACAGCCAGTAGTGGGTCGCCACGAGGGACAGCGCCGAGGCCCCTGCGGCCCAACGCAGCACGCCCCAGGCGACTGCGCGCCGCGAACACAGGATGTAGATCGACGCGCTGGTCATGCCGATCGACTGGATCAGGAAGCTGAACTGGCGCCCGAAGTCCGCCGGTTGGTCGAAGAACAGCACGAGCACCGGGAACCCGATCGTCCCGCCACCCATCGGCGTCGAGCCGGCGACGTACGAACCCAACGCCATCGCGAGCGAGATCGGCCAGTGCGCCGCGACGCGTGCCTCCCAGCCGTTGATCGTGACGATCGCGGCCCAGACCGAGAGGAACCCGGCGGCCCAGACCAGCCACGGCGCCCACTGCCTCGAGCGAGCCGGCGCGAGGGCGATCATCTCAGGCCGGGCGGGGTCCGCGCTCATGGTCTCGCACTCCAGACAGCTGAGGCCGGTCCGCTCGACAGCCGGGGTTCGACAACCGGGGCTGGGCAGGCAGCGCGAACTTCTCGGGGCTCGGCCGCCGGCCGACCGTAGCGCTCGGCGACGGACTGCGGAGCCTTTTGCGATTCCCCCGGTCGGCCGATAATTTGAGCGATCGGGGGCATGCCATTGGGGTCCTGGCATTGATCACTCGCGTCCGCCGCGCCGCCGGTTCGGGGGTCTCGTTCGCCCTGTTCGGGGGGAGCGGTCTCTTGCTCGCGTTCGTCGTATTTCCGGTGCTCCGCCGTTTGCCGGGCTCGCCGGCGATCCGCGAGCGCCGCTGCCAGGCGGTGGTGCAGCGCTTTTTCCGCGGGTTCCTCCGTTTCACCGAGGCGCTCGGCATGCTCCGGATGCAGGTCGTCGGCGCCGAGGCGCTCCGGGAGCCGGGCCAACTGGTCGTCGCGAACCATCCGACGCTGCTCGACGCCGTCTTCCTGATGTCGCTGATGCCGCAGGCCGACTGCGTGGTGAAGCGGGCCACGCTGTCGAATCCATTCATGCGCGGCGTGATCCGCGGCACCGGCTACCTCTCGAACGACCGCGGTGGCGAGCTGGTCGATTCCTGCGTCGAGCGGCTCCGGCAAGGGCGTTCGCTGCTCATCTTCCCGGAAGGCACGCGGTCCCCGGCGGGCGCCCTGGGCTCCTTCCGCAGGGGCGCGGCCCATGTGGCGCTCGAGAGCGGCAAGCCGCTCCGCACCGTCGTGATCACCTGCACGCCGCCCGCACTCGGCCGCGGGCACAAGTGGTACGACATGCCGGACGAACGGCTCGAGATCCGCATCGATTGTCGCGCGACGTTCGATCCGGCACCGCTCGCGGTCGGCGCGGCCAGTCGGGGTGTCGCGGCCCGGAGGGTCACCGCGGCGCTCCGTGATTTCTATGCCAAGAAACAGCAGAATCCAAGCCTCTGAGGTTCCAGGTCCAACATGGCATCCCGCGACGAGATCTTTCAGGTACTGGGGGACGTGCTCCAGAAGGAGTTCGGCTTCGAACCCGATTCGTTTCGCCTCGAGACGAACCTCGTCGACGATCTCGATCTCGACAGCATCGACGCGATCGATCTGGCCGTGCGACTCGAGGAGCGGACCGGAGTTTCGTTCCGCGACGAAGAGTTGAAGGCCATCCGGACCCTCGGCGATGTCGTCGATCTGATCGATGGACGCGGCTAGCATGATCGGGCGCCGCGGACCCTCTGGATCCTGAGCTCTGGATCCGGAGGTTTCGCCGTCCGCCGACACGGTGCGCACGCCTCAGTGGGGTCGCATCGCAGAGCGCGGTTCGATCTGGGGCATCCGTTTCACGGCGGCCTGCTATCGCGCGCTCGGACGCCGGGCCAGCCTCCCGCTGGTGCATGCCGTCGTCACGTACTTCTTCCTCACGGATGCTCCGGGACGCCGCGCGTCCCTCGCCTACCTGCGTCGCGTCCACGCGACGCCCGAGGGCCGGCGCGCGGTCCCGCGGCCGCCGGGGCTGCGGGAGAGTTTCCGCCACTACCGGACCTTCGCACTCGCCATCGTCGACCGACTGGCGATCTGGTTCGGACGCGGCGACGAGTTCGAGTTCGAAAGCCACGGACTCGAGTACATCGACGGGTTGGCCGACCAGGGTCGCGGCGCCTTGCTGCTCGGCGCACACCTGGGCAGCTTCGATGCACTGCGCCTACTCGCCCGGCGCGCCGGACGGACCGTCCACGTGCTGATGTTCACCGCGAACGCCGAGCGGATCAACCGGGTCCTCCGGGAGTTCGCGCCCGAGATCGAGGATCGGGTGATCTCCGTCGACCCGTCCTCGGTGCATTCCGTCTTCGCGATCCGCGAGCGCTTGCGGCGGGGCGAACACGTCGCGATCCTCGCCGATCGCATCGAGATCGGCGATCGCGACCGCGCGCTGCGCATCCCGTTCCTCGGCGGTTTCGCCCACCTGCCGCAGGCGCCGATCCTGCTGGCCGGACTGCTCGGCTGTCCGCTCGTCGCGATCGTCGCGTTGCGCGAGGGCCAGGGGCGCTATCGGGTGCATCTGGATCTGCTGGCCGAGCGCGTGACGCTGCCCCGGCAGGACCGGACGACCGCCGTCGCCGAGCTGTTGACAAGCTATGCCCGACGCCTCGAACATCATTGTCTGGTGTCTCCGTATCAGTGGTTCAACTTCTTCGACTACTGGGGAGATGCCGAAGCGAATTCGAGGGAATCATGAACCGCAGAGTGGTCGTCACCGGGATGGCGGGGCTGTCCCCGATCGGGCGAGACTGGAAGGAAGCGCGCGAGGCGTTGCAGGCAGGGCGCTCGGGCGTGCAACGCATCGCCGCGTGGGACGACATCGATTCCCTCCACGCGCGTCTCGCCGCCCCGGTCGAGGGCTTCGCCGTTCCGTCGCACTACCCGCGCAAGCGGGTGCGCGCGATGGGCCGGGTCTCGTTGCTCGCCACCCGCGCGACGGAGCTCGCACTCGAAGACGCCGGCCTGCTCGGCGACCCGGTGCTCCAGTCCGGACGCTGCGGAATCAGCTACGGCTCGAGTTCCGGCAGCCCGCCGGCGATGGGCGTCTACATCCGCCAGATCTACGGCGCCCGCACCACCCGCGGCATCGGGGCCAACGACTACCTGCAGCTGATGAGTCACACCTGTGCGGCGAACCTCGCCCAATTCTTCCAGGTCACCGGCCGCATCATCCCCACGTGTTCCGCCTGTACCTCGGGCAGCCAGGGGATCGGCTACGGCTACGAGGCGATCAAGTTCGGCCTGCAGGACGTGATGCTCGCTGGGGGCGCCGAGGAGTTGGACGAGATCGATGCGGCGGTCTTCGACGTGCTCTACGCGGCATCGACGCGCAACGACGAACCGGATCGGACCCCGCGGCCGTTCGACGCCGATCGCGACGGACTCGTCGTCGGCGAGGGCGCCGGTTGCCTGGTGCTCGAGGAACTCGAGCACGCGAGGAGGAGGGGCGCCGAGATCCACGCCGAGGTGCTCGGCTTCGGGACCAACTGCGATGGCCAGCACCTCACCCGCCCGGACCCGGCCGGCATGGAGGGTGTGATGCGGCTCGGGCTCGCTGCGGCGGGCATCGATGCCGACGTCGTCGACTACGTGAACGCGCATGGCACGGCGACCGAGGCGGGCGACATCGCCGAGAGTCGGGCGGCGCTCGCGGTGTACGGCGACCGAACGCCCGTCAGCACGCTGAAGGGGCATCTCGGCCACACGCTCGGGGCCTGCGGCGCGCTGGAAGCCTGGCTGTCGATCGCAATGATGCGAGAGGGTTGGCTGGCGCCGACCCTGCGCCTCGAGCGTGTCGATCCGCGCTGCGCTCCGCTCGACTACGTGCGCGACGCGCCGCGTTCGGTCGCCTGCGAGACGATCGTCAGCAACAACTTTGCGTTCGGCGGTGTCAACACGTCGCTGGTGTTCCGGCGCTTCCGCTGCTGACGTTCGCGCGGGCAGCCGCCTCGCGCTGGGCGACATAGGCGAGCGAGCGCTGGCCATTGGCCGTCCTCTCCGGGGGAAACCAGCGCGCGAAGATGCGGTCCAGGACTCCGTCGTCGTAGTAGCGGAACCACCACTTCCGGAAGCAGAACTCGGCGGCGAGAAGCGCTCCGAGCAACAGATAGAACAAGACGCCGGTGTAGAGCGCCCACCAGCCGAGCGGCGCGAAGAACGCGAGCCCGGCCACCACGAGGCTATTGGCGGCGAGGAAGCCACACCAGATCGCCGTGACTCGCCGGCAATACGGAAGCGTGAAGTCGGGGAGATCGTCCTCGATGGCGCGGGCGAATCGCTCGATCATCGGAGGGCCGCGGCGCAGGCTGTCGGCGAAGGTGCCGAGCAGGTAGAGGCTCACGAGCATCGGCAGCAACAGCAGCAGCGTGCGATTTCCGAGCGCGATGGCGGCGGCGATCAGCGCGAGCAGCGGCAGGTGCTGGCGCGCGATCCGCCACAGTTCTGCGGCCGATCCGCGCATGCGCAGCAGCATCGAGGCCCCGTAGAGAGCCAGCAGGATTCCGCCGACGCCGCGCGCCGAGAGTCGTGTGTGAGCGAGGTAGAGGATCAGCGGGTAGCTGAGGTAGAAGCCACCTTGCAGGGCGCCGGCGACGACCTGGCGCGGCCGGATCGTGGGTCGGGCGGGAGCCATCGGGTCGCCACGGTAGAGGTCCCAGCCGCTGCCGACAATGCAGTCGATGCAGCGCCGGATTGCGCCGAGGGCGCCGGGACCGAGATACTCGGGGGCGGATGCCTCGACGAACCATTCGCAGCGTCGCGATCGCGGGAGACGGACCGGCCGGGACCACGCTGGCCGCGCTGCTGGCCCGCGACGGTGTGCGCGTCGCGCTCTTCGCTCGCGGCCGGCCGACGGGGCTCGTCGTCGGCGAGTCGCTGATTCCCGGCGTGATGCCGATTCTGCGCACGCTCGGCATCGAGGACGAAGTCCGCCGCTACGGGATCCTGAAGCCCGGGGCCACATTCGTGCAGCGGGACGGCGAGACGGTCGCCTTCCGCTTCGCGGCCACCGCGGGTCGGCTTCCGGGCTATGCCTACAACGTGCCTCGCGATCGGTTCGACGCCACGCTCCTCGAGGCCTGCCATCGCAGCGGCGCGCACGTCGTTGCGAATCCTGCGCGGCTCGAGCGCGATCCGGAGACGCCCGGCCGCGTACGGCTCGTGGGAGCCAGCGCAGAGGCAGCGGCCGATCTGCTCGGCGGCCCGGCCGATCTCCTCGTCGATGCCACCGGTCGATCCAACACGATTGCGCGTCTGTTGAGTCTCCCCGTCGACGCCGGCGACCGCCGCGACGCCGCGCTCTTCGCGCACTGCGAAGGCGTTCCGCTCGACAACGCGGGGCACGTCCACATGGACCATCTGGAGAACGGCTGGTGCTGGAGGATTCCCGTGTCGGCGGAGCGCGTGTCGCTGGGGATCGTCGTCCGGCCCGAGGTACTCGCTGGCTTCGGCAGCGATCCCGCTGCGCACTTCGATGGCATCTGTGCAGCGGACGCCCATCTGAAGCAGTTGACCGCGCGCGCGGCTCGCGTGTCTCCGGTGGTTCGCTACGGAAACTACCAGCGAACGACGCGAGTGGGTGTAGGCCCTGGCTGGGCGCTGGTCGGCGATGCCTTCGGCTTCGTCGATCCGATCTTCTCGAGCGGGCTCCTGCTCGCGATGGACGGTGCGCATGCTCTCGCCGGCGCCGTACGACTGGGGACGCCCGCCGCGTTTCGGCGCTACCAGGCCCGCACGCTGCGGCACCACCAGGCCTGGCGTCGCCTCGTCGGGTACTACTACGACGGCAGGATCTTCGAGCTGATTCGCCTCGGCCGGCCCGCCGAGGTCAACTGGATCGGACGCCTCGTGAACCCCCACGTCAGCAAGCACGTGTCGCGGATCCTCACCGGGGAATCCACGACCGCTCGCTACAGCCGCTGGCTGCTCGACTTCATGATCGCGCGCGGTTTGCGTGGACGGGAGCCCAGCGAGTTGCGGATCCGCTGAGAGGGTTGCCATGAATCGCGAACTCGACCGAAGGATCGAGGGCCTGGCGGGCAGCACGATCGCCAACGTGAAGAAGAGACCGAGCAGGCAGGCGCCGGCTGCCATCTCCCATCGGTGCACGTAGAACAGGTCCGGCGAGATCCAGCCGAGTCCGCTGGCGAGCGCGAAGCAGCCGATCACGACGAAGAGCACGCGGAGACCGTTCAGCCGGTAGCGCAGGCGCTCCCCGGTCCGGGCATCGCGCACGTAACCCTCGACCCAGCGACCGGGTACGACCAAGTGCAGCGCGAGAACGAAGAGATAGAGAGCCAGAGGCCAGAGGATCGGCGGCATCTCGGGATCCTATCGAATCTCATCGGGACCCGGTGACGCAGCGTCTGCGTCGTCGACTGTCTCGGTGCGAACCGGAGGGCTCCACCTCGGCGGCCGCTTCATCGACCATTCGGGGTTCCAAAGCGCATGCAGGGAATGAGCGATCGAGATCCGGCGCGTCCGCGTGCTGGAGCACTTCGCCGACGGCCGTATCGAATCTCCCTCGTCTTCGACCGCATCGCACGACTCGATTGCGATCGACTGGAGCAGAGCGTCGATGCCGTCGATCAAGACGTTGCGCTACCCGGTTGCGCCCTCGCGAGAGTCGCCCCGCTGCCATTGCCAGCGGTGGCGGCCGCTGCCCAGGGACAGGCGGGACTCGCCGCTCAGCAACCAGCGCAGGAACTCGATGGCATCGGGCCAGGCGCGGACGGGGACGGCGGCGTCGGGCGCGCCGGTGCAGAAGCGGATCGATTCGCCGTCGCCATCAGCGGCCAGCAGCAAGGCCAGGGCGTAGGTCGCCACCGGTTCCTCGACGAGCTTGGCGAAGGTCGGAGCCAATGGGATGTCGGCCATCACGAGCAGCACGCTGCCGCTGGGATCGCGCTGCAAGTGGGCGAGCGCCTCGAGATAGCCGCACGCGAACGTATCCTGCTGCGCAGCGACGGAACTCGACGCCTCGCGGTTGTCGGCGGCGATCGAGAACAGCCCGGCCTGGGCATTGTGCACGGTGTGGCTGAACTTCGTCGGGGAGATCGGTTGTTCGTCGGCGAGGCGATCGAGCATCGGGATCGACTCGTTGATGTTGCCGTGACGCGATGCAAAGACCGTTCGGACGCGCGCGCGCTCGTCGGGCGGGCAGGCGGCGTACGCCGCCGTCAGCATGATGCGCGCGAGGGGACTACAGCGCCGCCGGAGCAGGGCGGGCAGGAACTGGACGTCGGGGCAGCCCTCGTACGCGAGCGGCTGCGGCGCGCGGGCCCACGACCGCCACGAGTCTGCATCCTCGCGGTCCGGCGACCACGCGGCCCACTGCCGCACGATCGCGGGGATCACGCCGGCTCCCCGGCCAGCACGAGACTGCAGTTGTTGCCCCCGAAGCCGAAGGCGTTGCTCAGGACCGGCCCGACCGGGACGCGCATGCCCTTGGTCGCCAGCGGGATCGCAGCGAGATCGGGATCGCGGTCGCCATCGTACGCGTGGGGAATCAGCGCAATGCTTCCCGCGTCCTGCTCGCGCAGCAGCAGCCAGCAGAAGCCCGCCTCGACGGCGCCGGCCGCCCCGAGCGTGTGCCCGACGAGCGGCTTGGCGGAGCTGCACGGAGGCGGCGAGGAAAAGGTCCGTGCGATGGCCCGACATTCCATCGCGTCGTTGAGCGCGGTGCCGGTCCCGTGCAGGCTCACGTAGGCGACCGCTGCGGGGGCGAGCCCCGCATCCGCCAGCGCCGCGCGCATCGCCGCCTCGGCACCGGCACCGTCGGGATCGGGCGCGGACATGTGGTGAGCCTCGCTCGACTCTCCGACTCCGCGCAACTGGATGCCATCCGCATCGCGTGTCACGAGGAACAGCGCCGAACCTTCGCCGAGGGTGATTCCGTTGCGGTTGCGGCTGAGCGGGTTCGTGATCTGGTCGGAGACCACCTGCAACGCGCTGAAGCCATTGGTGGTGAGTCCGCACAACGTATCGGTCGCGCCGGCGATGACGGCATCCGCGACACCGAGGGCGAGTAGCGAACGCGCGGTGGCGAGCGCGCGCGCGCCGGATGAACACGCGGTGGACAGCGTGAAAGTGGGTCCGCGCAGGTCGAGAAGCTCGGCGACGAACCCGGACGCACCGCCGAACTCGAGCTGTTCGTAGTGGAACGACGGCGCGAGGAAGCCGGTGCGGTGCTGATGCTGGATGGCCGCTTCGGCGTCGCTGACGCCCGACGTGCTCGAGCCGAGGACGACCGCGACGCGATCGCGTCCCGCAGCCGCGGCTGCGTCGCGCACGGCGTCTTCGATCTGCTCGAGCGCGGCCAACGTCATCGAGTTGTTGCGACACGCGTAGCGTGCGAGCGCGCGCGGGACGCGCGGAAGAGCCCCGGGCACGGCGCCCACGACGAGCGAGCGTCCCGGAACCAGATCGCCGGCGGGTGGATCCCTCAGCTCCAGGCCGAACCCAAGCGATG
>CAYOHN010000065.1:8994-13736 GCA_964403735.1 uncultured Spirochaetales bacterium
AGATCGTCGCGAACCGTGAGCTGTGACGAATCGCCGGCCAGCAGCCGCGGCCAGATCTCTTCGACGCTTCGGCCGAGCGCGTTCAGCATGCCGAGCGCCTGAAGCGAGCAGAGTTCCGAGCCGTCGGTTGCCGACATGGTCCCGCTACGGTACCGGACACGGTTTGGCGCCGCCGAGTGTGTCCCACAGATCAACCTCGCGGCGATGGCCGAGGACGGCGCGCGCGGTCTGGACGCCGGAGGACACGACGCCATAGACGCCGCCTCCCGGCTGCGTCCAGTGACCGACCAGGTGGAGCCCCGCGATCGGCGTCTGGTTCCCCGGACGGCCGGGTCCGACCTGCTGCGGCGAGAGCTCCCAGCCGTAGATGGCGCCATTCGTGTTGCGCGTATAGCGTTCGAGCGTGCGCGGACTCGCGCCTTCGCAGAAGCGCAGATGTTCGCGTAGCCCGCCGATCGCGCGCTCGGCGATCGCGACCTGCGCCTCGGCCCAGGCGCGTTTTTCGGCGCGCCAATCGGCGGCGTCGTGGCGGACGAGCGCCGTCAGCACCAGCAAGTGCTCGCCGACGGGCGCGAGCGACGGATCGGTGAGGCTCGGCGCCGTCACCGTGACCCACTCCGGAAGCCCGCGCTGACAGCTCTCGTAGGCGGCGTCGTGATCCCACGAAGGAAAGTAGAAGGTCTCGCGAGTCGTCGTCTGCGGCGAGAGCGGAAGATCGGTGGCGAGATAGGTCACGAAGCCCGAGAGCGACGGCGTCAGGCGGTCCAGCCCCGACACGTACGGTTCCGGGAACGCTTCACGACCGACGAGCTCATGGACCGTCTGGAGCGCGTCGGCGTTCGACAGCACGCAGTCGCTGCGAATCCGCTGCCCGTTCTCGAGCACGACCCCTAGTACGGCACCGTCGTCCACGAGGATTCGCCGCACAGTGCTGCGTAGCAACACCTCGCCGCCTTGGCTCCGCACCACGGTCGCCAATGCGTCCGCGAAGCGCTGGAAGCTGCCGCGGCACGCGTACGCGCCGTCGGCGACGTAGCTCATCAACATCGTCGCGAAGTACAGGAACGAGACGCGAGACGGTGGCAGACCGAGGTACGGCCAGAGCGTGCCGAGCAGCGCGCGGGCCTTCGGGGAGTCGATGTGTTCCTCGAGCACGTCGGCGAGAGTCGCCTTGCGATAGCGCAGCAGCGTCGGAAAGCGGCTGGGGGCGCCGCTCACATCGAACGCACGCGTGAGCTCGGCGGCGCGCCGCGCTTCGAGGCGGATGCTGAGGCACTCCTGTACGACCTGGCGCAGCCCCTTGGCTTCGCGTGGAAACACCTCGGCGTGCGCATCGACGAAGCCGTCGAGGTCGCAGGGAACGCGAAGTGCGAGGTCCGGGTACACGGCCTCGTAGCAGGGATCGACGCGTTCGAACGCCACGGAGTCGCGCACGCCGAGCGTCGTGAGCAGCCGATGGATCAGTCCGCCGCCCTCGTAGGCGACGGGCTCGCAGCCACCCACCAGGTGGACGGCCGAGTCGAACAGGTAGCGCCCGCGTCGAAACGCGTGGCCGTAGCCTCCGACGCGGTCGTGGCGCTCGACCACCAACACCCGGCGCCCGGCGCGCGCCAGCAGCGCTGCGGCCGTCAGCCCTCCGAGGCCCGAACCGACGACGATCGCGTCGTAGTGATCGCGCGAGGATTCGCCGTGGAACCTCAACGGCAGCGGCCTTCCGCGCCGGCCGCGGGGGAAGCTCCGTCCTCAGCGGATCCGCAGCGCGTCGGGATCGTTGTGCGCGAGGCCATAGGTCACCATGAACTGGACGAGGCCGAGGCTGTAGGGATGCGTGGCGTTCTCACCGGTGAAGATCCTCGGCATGTGCTTGCGGAAGTGGAAATCGAGCAACTTCCCGATCGGGGTCTCCCGGACGTACTGACCGACGCGGAACATCGTCAGCAGGCGGCCGTCGTAAAACCAGCCGATCACCCGCTGCCAGCAGGCCAGATTGTGCTGGACTCGCTTCTCGTAGTGGGCGAGTGCCCGCGGCGTTCCCTGCCCGATCGCTTCTGCGAGCCAGTCGGCGCTCTGCATCGCGATCAGCATGCCACTCGAGAAGACCGGATCGGCGAAGCCGAAGGCGTCGCCGGCGAGCGCCCAGTTGGGCCCGACGCCCCGCGTCGCGCGGCTCTGGTAGTTCGAGTACTTGATGACCGGCGTCACGCGCCGCGCCGGTCGTGCGTAGTCGCGGATCACCGGGTCGTCTTTCAGGAAGTTGTCGAACTGATCGTTCGCGTTGTCGCCGAACTTTCGGAGGAACTGCGAATCGACGACGACGCCCATCGAGACCCGGCCGGGCAGCGGGATCCGCCACAGCCAGCCGTGTTCGAGGCGGTCGGTGTGGACGTTGCCCTCGATCTCGACCTCGATGCCTTCGAAGTGCGCGTGCAGCGCAGCGTCGCGCCGGTCCCCGTCGATCGTCGGAATGCCGAGGAGCTGCGCCAGCATCCGGCGGCGGCCGCCCGCATCGACGATGAACTCCGGTTGTCCGCGCAGGGCATCACCGGCGGCGGCCACGCTGTCGTCGCAGAGACGCACGCGATCGCTGTCCCCCTCGCGCTCGAGCCGTGCACCGTGGTCGATGATCCGTACGCCAGCGCGTCGGGCGGCGTCGAGGCAGGCGGCGTCGAAGCGGTCGCGGGGGACGTTGTACGAGTACGTCGTCCGAGCCTTCCGGACCTCGTTGAAGCGGAAGCTCAGTCGGTCTTCGGCGCCGAACACGAAGGTCGCGCCGCCCTTCCAGATGCTGAAGGCGGCTACCGCCTCCTCGATCCCGAGCCGTTGGAGGTACGGAACGACTGCCGGCACCAGCGATTCCCCGACGATCAGCGGGGGTCGCTTGCCATGGTTGAACAGCACGACATCGCGACCTTGCCGGGCGAGGAACGTGGCCAACGTCGCGCCGGCCGGGCCGCCGCCGAGGATCGCGATGCTGCGAGGGTTTTCCATACACCGCACGATACGGCACGCTCCAGACCGCTTCAACGCGCGCGAACCCGAGAAACGAGGCCGGCGGCTGCTACTCTCCCGCGTCATGCCGCAATGGACCCGCGAAGCGCTCGGCGAGCGCATCTTCCAGATCCTTCGCGACGAGATCCTGAGCGTCGATGGGAACTTCTCGCCGCACTCGAACCTGGTCGACTCTGGTCTCGACTCGCTGGCGGTCACGCAGCTGATGCTCTCGATCGAGGAGAGCACCGGCATCTGGGTCGACGAGAGCCTGCTGACCCCGGAGCACCTCGAATCGGTCGAGACGCTGGCGGATCTCGTCCACGCGCAGCTGCAGGGCGGCTGACCTCCGTGTCTGCCGATGCCCTGCGGCCTGCCTACGTCCCGCTGACCGGCGCAGACTGCTTCCTGCGCGCCTTCGACGCCGAAATCGGACGGCGGAATGGCGCGAGTCATCTGTCTCAGCTCGTGCTGCGCCTCGGTCCGGGCTTCGACGCGGACCGGCTACGCGTGCTCCTGCGCGACGCGGCAGAGACGCACCCGATCCTGCGGGCCCCGATCCGCCGCAAATTCGGCGTCGGCGCGCCGGTCTACGATCTGCGCGCCGCCGCGTCGCGACCGCTGCCGCCCGTCGACGTGCACGAGGCCGAGCAGGCGCCCGCCGGAAACGACCCGTTTCCGGCGCTGTTTGCCCAGCGGCTCAACGGACGCAGATCCCTCCGGCGAGGCGAGCTGCTGCGCTTCGATGCCGTCCGCTACGACGGCGGCGCCGCCACCGATCTCGCGATGACCTGGGCGCACCTGCTCTTCGACGGGTCCGGGAGCGAGCGCTTCGTTCAGTGGCTCGACGGCTGCTGGCGCGGTGAGCAGCGCGTCGACGCCCTGCCGAATCCGGACGAACTCACGAGCCTCGACGGGCCGACACGCCCGGCCGGTGAGCGCGGGAAGGCGGCTCGCGCGTGGCAGGCCTGGCTCGAGTCGATGGCTGCGCACCCGATGCGCTCGTTGGCCGGTCCCCTCCGCCGCACGCCCCAAGCGCTGCGCTGGGACGTCCTGACGCTCGACGAAACGGCCACCGAGCACGCCGTCGCGACGGCAGGGCGCCTCGCGGGGTTCCTGACGCCGATGCTCTTCTATCTGGCGGTCGCCATTCGCGCCCACCACGCCGTTGCGCGCGCACGCGGGCTCGATCCGGGCAGCTACATCGTTCCGCTACCGGTCAATACGCGACCGCGCGGCGCGGCCGGCGCGATGTTTCGGACCCACGTGTCACTGCTGTGGTTCCAGGTGCTTCGCGACCAGGTCGACGACCTGGACGCGCTGATCGGTTCGTTGAAGGCGCAGCGCCTCGCGGCGATCAAGGCCGGTCACATCGAGAACGGCGCCGATGCGATGGGCTTCGCGCGCTTCGCGCCGACGCGCGTCTACACGCACATGGCGCGACGCTCGTTCGGCGGCGAGCTGTGCTCGTTCTTCTTCGCGTACACCGGTGAGTTCCTCGGGAGCCAGGATCGCTGCTTCGGCGCCGAGCTGCGCAACGGATTCCACGTGGCGCCGGTGCCACCGTCGCCGGGAAGCTGTGCGGCGATGAGCCTGCGGAACGGGCGCCTCAACGTGACCCATGCGGTTCAGCACGGAGTCCTTTCGGAAGCCGAACAGGCCGTGTTCCGCGACTCGCTGCGCGCCGATCTGTTGCGCGGTGCCTGACGGTGGCGACGAGTCACTTCGACGTCGCGGTCGTCGGCGGCGGCCTC
>CAYOHN010000066.1:0-10836 GCA_964403735.1 uncultured Spirochaetales bacterium
GCGGCGTGGGATCCGCGGGCAGTGTCGAAGGCGCTCTCCGCGGCAGTGCCCGCGTTCGCCGGCATCGACCTCGACTCGGTGCCGCCGGACGGCGTGCCGCAGGCGGGTGGTTGATGGAAGAGCTGCTCCCCGCCATCCTCAAGACGCTGTTCATCCTCGCGATCGCGGTCGGTGCGTTCGCGCCGATCATCACGTGGGTGGAGCGCAAGCAGAGCGCCGTGATGCAGGATCGCATCGGCGCCAATCGTGCCGACATCAACGGCATCACGCTGCTCGGGCTGCTGCATCCACTCGCCGACGTCCTCAAGTTGCTGACGAAGGAAGACGTGGTTCCGCAGGGCGCCAACCGCTTCCTGCATCTCGTGGCGCCGATGATCGCGGCGATTCCGGTGATCGCGTCCTTCGCGGTGATTCCGTACGGCGGCATCTACGAGTTCGGCGAGACGACGATCAATCTGGTCGTCGCCGACCTCGATTGGGGCATCCTCTACATCTTCGCGATCGCCTCGATCGCGACCTACGGCTCGGTGATCTCCGGCTGGGCGAGCAACAACAACTGGTCGCTGCTCGGCAGCCTGCGCGCGTCGGCCCAGATGATCTCTTACGAGGTCACGATGGGGCTCTCCATCGTCGGCCTGTTCATGGCGTTCCAGACCCTGCGTCTCACCGAGATGGGGCTGGCGCAGGACACGACCTTCCGGCTGCTCGGCTTCCTCGAGCACTTCGGCTGGATCCAGGCGCTGCCGGCGTGGCTGTCGTGGATCCAGCTGCCGATGTGGGGTCTGTTCCTCCAGCCACTCGGCTTCGTGATGTTCCTGACCTGTGTGATGGCGGAGAACAAGCGCCCGCCCTTCGACTTGCCGGAGGCCGAATCCGAGCTGGTCGCCGGCTACTTCACCGAGTACTCGGGCATGCGCTTCGGCCTGTTCTACATGTCCGAGTTCATCGAGGTCGTCGTGATCGCGGCGCTGACGACGGCGCTGTTCCTGGGCGGCTGGGCGATTCCGTTCCTACCTCAGGAAACGATCATCGGAGCGCTGACACCCGCCTTCGGGGCAGGAGTCGCGACGGGTCTGTGCATGGTGCTGCACGTCCTCACGTTCTTCCTGAAGGTGATCGTGATGATCTGGCTGCAGATGCAGATCCGCTGGACGCTGCCGCGCCCGCGCTACGACCAGGTCATGGATCTGTGCTGGAAGATCATGCTGCCGCTCTCGCTGGCGAACATCGTCGTGACCGCGCTCGTGATCCTGATGATCACCGGAGGACGGCCGTGACGGCACAGGCCGTGTTCTTCTACCTCGCCGGCGCGCTCGCGGTGCTCTCGGCGCTGGGGATGGTGCTGAACGTCCGCAACACGGTGGCCGCGGCGATGAGCCTCGTGGTCACGATGATCGCGCTCGCCGTGGTCTACGTGGTGCTCGAGGCCCACCTGGTCGCGGCGCTCCAGATCATGGTCTATGCGGGCGCCATCGTCGTGGTGTTCCTGTTCGTCGTGATGCTGCTGAACCTGCGCAGCGATGCGTTCTCGCCACCGCGCCAGCGCCTGCTCAAGGCCGCGGGAGCCCTGCTCGCGCTCGGCATCACGGCGTCCTTCCTGTCGATGATCCCGACGGCAGTGCCGGCGGTCCAGGAGCTTCCCGAGGGTTTCGGAGGCTACCGGGCCGTGGGTCTCGAACTCTTCACGCGTTTCGTGCTGGCCTTCGAGGTCAGCTCGTTGCTGCTGTTGGCGGCGATGGTCGGAGCGGTCGTGCTCGCGAAGCGGAGGATCGACTGAGCCGATGATCCCGCTGGAGCACGTCATCGGCCTCTCGGCCATTTTGTTCGCGATCGGCACGATCGGCGCGCTCACGCGTCGCAATCTGATCGTGATCCTGATGTCGATCGAGGTGATGCTGAACGCCGCGAACCTGGCGTTCGTCGGCTTCGCCCGCGCCTGGGGTCACCACGATGGCCACGTCTTCGTGCTGATGGTGATCGTCGTGGCGGCGTGCGAAGTGGCGGTGGGGCTCGGCATCGTCATCTCCTTGTTCCGCAACCGCGAATCCGTGAACGTCGAGGACGTGAGTCTGCTCAAATGGTAGAAAGTGCCGCGCCGAGCGAAGTGCTGCGCTGGATCGTCGGCCTGCCCCTGCTCGGGGCGATCCTGCACGGCGTCCTGCTCGGACTCGTGCGGCGCGAGCTCCCGCGCGGACTCGTGATCGCCATCTCGTGCGGTGCCCCCGCGCTGGCGTTCCTCGTGACGCTGGTGGCGTTCTTCCAGCTCGGCGACCTCCCGGTCGGCCAGACGGGCCTCGTCGACGAGGTCTACACGTGGATCGGCGCTGGACGGTTGGTCGCCGAGATGGCGTTCCTGTTCGATCCGCTGTCGGCCGTGATGTGCATGATCGTGACCGGAGTCGGCACGCTGATCCACATCTACTCGATCGGCTACATGGACGATGATCACCGCGACGATGGCGGTTTCCAGCGCTTCTTCTGCTACCTGAATCTATTCCTTGCCTCGATGCTGCTGCTGGTGCTCGGGGACAACCTGCTGGTGCTGTTCCTCGGCTGGGAGGGTGTGGGGCTGTGTTCCTACCTCCTGATCGGCTTCTGGTTCGGAGACCGCTGGAACGCTTACTGCGGGATGAAGGCGTTCGTGGTCAACCGGATCGGCGACTTCGGGTTCCTGGTCGGGATCCTCCTGCTCCTGTGGGCGCTCGCCGATGCAGGCGGCGCGACGCTGAACTTCCGCGAACTCCAGGCGGCGCTGCCGTCGATCGCCCTGCGCACGGTGGCGATGCCGGCGTGGCTGGGCGGGGAGTGGCGGCTCACGACGCTGATCGGGCTGTGCCTCTTCGTCGGCGCCGTCGGGAAGTCTGCGCAGATCCCCCTCTACGTGTGGCTGCCCGACGCGATGGCTGGCCCCACGCCCGTCTCGGCGCTGATCCACGCAGCGACGATGGTCACCGCCGGCGTCTACATGGTGTGCCGGATGTCGTTCCTGTACGCGGAAGCGCCCGGTGCCTCCGCGGTGATCGCATGGACCGGCGCGATCACGGCGCTCTTCGCCGCGACGATGGCCATCGCACAGACCGACATCAAGAAGGTCCTGGCGTACTCGACGGTGAGCCAGCTCGGCTACATGTTCGTCGCGGCCGGCTGCGGTGCGTACTCGACGGCGGTCTTCCACGTCGGCACGCACGCGTTCTTCAAAGCGCTGCTTTTCCTCGGCTCCGGTGCCGTGATCCTCGCCATGCATCACGAGCAGGACACCGACAAGATGGGAGGGCTCCGCCGGTACCTCCCCTGGACGCACAGGCTCTTCGCGATCGGCGTGCTGGCGATCATCGGGTTTCCGGGCTTCTCGGGGTTCTTCTCGAAGGACGAGGTCCTGCTCGCTGCCTACACCTCGCACGTGCCGGGCCACGAGGCGATCTGGGCGATCGCTCTGATCACCGCCGGGATCACGGCCTTCTACATGTGCCGGCTCCACTTCCGGACGTTCTTCGGCGAAAGCCGCGTGCCGCCGGAGATCGCCCGCCACGGCATCGGCGAGCCGGCAAATACCGTTCTCGTGCCTCTCGTCGTCCTGGCCTTCTTCTCGGTGTTCGCCGGACTCGCCGGCTTCCCGGAGGTCTACGGCGAACAGGTCGGAGTGCCGGAGTCGAACAGTCTCGCCCACTTCCTGGCGCCCGTGGTGGTGCAGCAGCCGCACCACGTCGCGCTCTCGACCGAGCTCGGACTGGCGGCGCTGGCGCTGACGCTGTCGGCGGCGGGTGTGTTCCTGGCTTGGCTGTTCTACGTGTCCCGGCCGGAGCTCCCGGCTCGGTTGCGCAACCGCATCAGCGCCCTGCACCGCCTGGTGGCGAACAAGTACTACGTCGACGAAGTCTATGACGCGCTGATCGTCCGCCCGCTGGTGTTCCTCTCGGACCGCGTGCTGTTCCGCGGGATCGATGCGGGGATCATCGACGGCTTCGCCATCAATGGCAGCGCGCGGACGGTGCGCGCCTTCGCCAGCGACGCGCTCAAGTATGCGCACGGCGGACTCGCGCAGGGCTATCTGATCACGATGGTCGTGGGGACGCTGGCCGTCCTCGCGTGGCTGTTGCGGGGCGAGTGAAGGCGATGGATCTGCTCACGCTGATCACGTTCCTGCCTCTCGCCACGGGGCTGCTGCTCGTGGCCACCTCGCGGTTGCTGCCCGAGCAGGCGTGGCGCGGAGTCGGATTGGCGGGGATGGTGCTGACCTTCCTGCTCTCGCTCCAGCTCTGGACGGGCTTCGATCCGGCGCAGGGCGGCTACCAGTTCGTCCACCACGTGCCGTGGATTCCCGAGTACGGGATCCACTGGTTCGTCGGCATCGACGGCATGAGCCTGCTGCTGGTGGTGCTGACGACGTTCCTGATGCCGCTGATCCTGCTGGCGTCGTGGAACGACATCCAGCGGTCCACACGAAGCTTCGTCTTCTTCAATCTGTTCTTGCAGACGGGCATGCTCGGTGCATTCGTCTCGCTGAACCTGTTCCAGTTCTACGTGTTCTGGGAAGTCATGCTGATCCCGATGTATTTCATCATCGGGATCTGGGGCGGACCGCGTCGCGTCTACGCCGCCATCAAGTTCTTCCTGTTCACGATGGCTGGCTCGCTGCTGATGCTGGTGGCGATGCTGTCGCTGTACTTCCTGCACGCGGAGCAGTTCGGCGGCGCACTGAACTTCGACCTGGTCGCCGCGCCCGGCGGCGGTTCTGCGGGATTGCTCGACACGATCGTTCCGATCGCCGAGACCGCGACGGTTCCGTGGTGGCAGACGCAGGCGTGGCTGTTCGCCGCCTTCGCGCTGGCCTTCGGCGTGAAGGTGCCGATGGTGCCGCTCCACACGTGGCTCCCGGATGCGCACGTCGAGGCGCCGACGGCGGGTTCCGTGGTGCTGGCCGGCGTGCTGCTGAAGATGGGCACCTACGGCTTCGTCCGCTTCGCGCTTCCGCTGTTCCCGGTAGCCGCCGAGACCTATGCGCCGGTGATTTTTACGCTCGCGGTGATCGGGGTGTTGTTCGGATCGCTGGTGGCGATGGTGCAGAGCGACATCAAGAAGCTCGTCGCGTACTCGTCGGTCGCGCACCTGGGCTTCGTGATGATCGGGATCTTCGCGTTGAACGAGGAAGGCCTGCAGGGTTCGATCCTGCAGATGGTCAACCACGGACTCTCGACCGGGGCGCTGTTCCTGCTGGTCGGCATGATCTACGAGCGACGCCACACCCGCGAGATCGCCGACTTCGGCGGAATCGCCAAGCCGATGCCGGTGTTCGCGGCACTGTTCGGGATCGTCGCGATGTCGAGCATCGGGCTGCCGGGGCTGAACGGATTCGTCGGAGAGTTCCTGATCCTGGTGGGCGCCTTCCTGGTGAGTCCCTGGGTCGCGGTGGCAGCGGCGTTCGGCGTCGTGCTGTCGGCGGTCTACCTGCTGTGGATGTATCGCAGGGTCTTCTTCGGCCCGTGCGACAACCCGGAGAACATGGGCCTACTGGACCTCGGCCTCCGCGAGAAGGCCGTGGTGCTGGCGCTGCTGATCCCGATCGTCTGGATCGGCGTCTACCCGAACCCCTTCCTCACCCCCCTCGAAGCCTCCGTCGGCGACCTCCTCCACCACATGGAGAGGACCGCAAGCGCAGCGCGCAGCGAGGCGCAGCCGAGCGAAGTTCATCTGGTCGGCGCAGCGCGCAGCGAGGCGCAGCCGAGCGAAGTTCATCTGGTCGGCGCAGCGCGCAGCGAGGCGCAGCCGAGCGAAGTGCATTGGGCCGGCGCAGCGCGCAGCGAG
Organism: uncultured Spirochaetales bacterium; assembly: GCA_964403735.1. Taxonomy (GTDB): domain Bacteria; phylum Myxococcota_A; class UBA9160; order UBA9160; family PR03; genus CAADGG01. The sequence goes on from CAYOHN010000066.1 coordinate 5,803, forward strand.
GCGCAGCCGAGCGAAGTTCATCCGTTGCGACTCGAGGAGACCCAGCGGTGATCGATGCACCGGCCATCGACCTCTCGGCGATCGCGCCGATCGGTAGCGTCGCCATCGGCGCCGTCGTCGTGCTGCTGGCCGAGGTCTTCCTGACGCGGAGCGGGCGCGTGCTGGGCCGCGAGATGTCGCCGAGCTACGTCGGCGCCGCGCTGGTCCTGCTGTCGACGATCTCGCTGGGGATCGCCGCGTACACGGCAATGGCCGGGTTCGCGTCCGGGATCAGCATCGGATTCCTGGCCGACCTGCCGGGGGTCCGCCTCGATCGCTTCTCCAGCTTCGCCATCGCGCTGATCGCGCTCGCCTCGCTGCTCTCCTGCTGGCTCTCGCTCAAGTACCTGGCCGAACTCGAGATCAACCACGGCGAGTTCTACGCGCTGCTCCTGCTGTCGACGGCCGGGATGATGCTGCTCGTCGCAGCCACCGACTTCCTCGTGCTGTTCCTCGGCCTCGAGCTGATGAGCATCCCGATCTACGTGCTCGCCGGCTTCGATCGCCGCAAGCTGCGCAGCAACGAGTCCGCGCTGAAGTACTTCCTGGTGGGCTCGTTCGCGAGTGGCCTGTTGCTCTACGGCATCGCGCTCGTCTACGGCGTCACCGGGGCGCTGGACTACGCGGCCGTGCAGGCCGCGCTCGCTCCCGGCAACCCGCTCGCGCTGATCGGCATGGGCCTGCTGGTCGTCGGCTTCGCCTTCAAGGTGTCGGCCGTACCGTTCCATCAGTGGACGCCGGACGTCTACGAGGGCGCGCCGGCGGCGGTCACCGCCTACATGTCCGTCACCGTGAAGCTGGCGGCATTCGCAGCGCTCCTTCGCGTGGCGGTCGGCGCCTTCGGCGACGCCCTCGCGAGCCTGCAGGATATCTTCTGGATGCTGGCACTGCTCACGATCCTGGTGGGCAACGTGATGGCGACGATCCAGACCAACGTGAAGCGTCTGCTTGCCTATTCGAGCGTCGCCCACGCGGGCTATCTGCTGTTGGGCTTCGCGACCGGCACGGTCGAGGCGTACAGCGCCGTCCTGTTCTACCTGCTCGGCTACGCCTTCATGAATCTCGGCGCGTTCGCCGTGTTGATCTCGCTCTCGACCAACGGTCAGGACTGCGAGGAGCTCGAAGACCTCGCGGGCCTGGCCCGGAGCCGACCGGGCTTGGCCGCGCTGCTGACGCTGTTCGCGATCTCGCTGGCCGGGATCCCGGGCACCGTCGGATTCGTCGCGAAGTTCTTCCTGTTCAAGGCCGCCGTCGATGCCGGCCTCATCGGACTCACGATCGTCGCCGTCTTCGGGAGCCTCGTCTCGGTGTACTACTACCTACGGCTACCGGTGCTCATGTACATGCACGAGCCCGGCACCGCCGCGCTGCGCCCCCGAGCGGCGACGCTCGAACTCGTGGTGCTCGGCATCTGTGCGCTCGTCGTCGTAGTGCTCGGCCTGTTCCCGAACGCAGGCCCCGGCTGGTTTCCCGGTCTCCACGCTCTCGACTGGGCCCGCGCCAGCGCCGGCACACTCTTCTGAGCGTCAACCCGGCCCCTTGGTTGACGCTCAGGGGAAGCGCGCGCGCAGCCAGTCGACGGTGAGTTCGAGCGCCGGCTTGCGGTGTCCTTCCAGGTAGTGCGGCGCGCCTTTCAGCTCGTGGTAGGTCCGGTCCTCGGCACCGGACGCGTCGCGGATCGCGCGGGCCTGCGACAGGCGGATCTCCGTGTCGGCCGTCGGGTGAACGAGCAGCGTGGGCACCTGTACGGCCGGCATCGTGTCAGCGAGCCTCGCCGGCGACGACAGCCCGGACCACGTCGAGAGCCAGCCGCGAGGCGTCATCGTGCGCGCGAGTCCGAGCCGCGCGTAGTTGGCGTCGAACGGATCCGGGAACGCGAACAGCGATCCCATCGGCCGGTCGTCCGGCTCGACCGTGAGGTCCAGGTAGGCCGGATCGGCAAGCGTGCGATGGATCACCAGCATCGGCTGGTGCAGCGCACGCTTGCGCTGCCACGCCCACACCGCGGGCTGTGCGTTCCGATCGATCTGCCGCGCGGCTGCGCGTGCCTTCTCGGAATCCTCGAGCGCGCGCCGGGCGAGGGCATCGATCCGGGCGACACGCGCGCGCTGCGCCGTTCGATACCGCTCGAGCCACGCGCGCTCGTAGCGACACGGCTCGGGCCACGGCCTCCAACCGTTGCGCACGTCGTACATGTCGAGTTCGGGCACCACCGCGAGCGGGTCGTTCTCGTCGGCGACCGACGGATCGATCACCTGAAGCAGGAACACGCCCTCGCCCGGATGCGCAGCGATTCCGATGAAACCATCGCCGCAGCCGGTCTCCTGTTGCGCCAGCGCCATCAGCGAACCGCCGCCGGAGTTGCCGAACAGCACGACGGCTTCCGCGCCGCGGCGGCGCACGTCTGCAACGGCCGTCTCGACGTCGATGACGAGCGCTTCGTGCAGGCAGTCCGCGTCGTTGTTCAGGTAGCGCGTGGCGAAGCCGAACACCGCATAGCCGGCCGCGGCGAGCAGCGGACACGCATAGTGCACCGAGAAGTCGCCACGCGGATGCGTGAGCACCACGGCGGTCTTCCACGGCGTGCCGGTCGGCGGCGTCCACAGGATCCCGCGCACCAACGCGCCGTCGCGCGTCACGAGCCGAACGTCTTCGCGGCGAACGGCGACGCCGGGATCGTCGTCGGGAAGCGGCCAATAGCCGAGACCGAACGGGCGGTGCGCGCCGAGCGCATCGGGCATGGCGATCTCCTCGTGCGCGGGCCAGTCGGATCGCGCCGCTACGGCCCCTCGCCCGCGTGGACGTCGAACGTGTCGAGGGCCCGTTCGAGCGCGGCGCGCAGCTCCGCCGCGCGCTCGACCGGGTGATAGCGGCCGCCGGAGACTCGCGTGATCTCCTTTGCCGCAAACGGATCGCCGGTCGCCAGCAGCCCGATCGCGAAGACATCGATCCGCACGCCGCACTTGCTCGCATCCCGGGCCGCCTCGATGGCGGCGCTCACGTCACCGAAGTCGGTTCGCGTCGCGTAGCCCTGCGGAAGCGAAGGCACGCCATCCGTCAGCAGCAGCAGGACCCGCAGGGCGCCCGGACGGGCTTCGGCTCCGCACAGCGCCTGGCGCGCCGTCCGGATCGCGGCGGAATAGTCCGTCCCGCCATGCGGTCCGCGGCGCGCGATCTCGTCGAGCGCCGCCGCAGCCCCCTCCGGCGCGTCGGAAAGCCGCGCCCGGAACTCGGCGTTGTCGGACGGCGAGCCGGCCTGCGTGCCCGTCTCCGGATCGATCGCACCGGAGAACGACACGATCGCCACGTGCGTATCGCTCCCATCGAGAGAGACCAACAGCGCTCGGACTGCCGACAGCTCGGCCGCCAGGATCGAGTCCTCGGCGTCGGTCGAAACCATGCCGACGGGATAGTGGCCGTCGAGGCGCGGATCGAGCGTCGGGTTGATGCCGACGACACCGTCGCCGTCCATATCCATCCCGGACGCCGCGCGCGTGGACTCGGAAACGTCGATGGCGATGGCGATGTCCGCGCGCAGCGACGAGGCGGCGGATGCCGGCGCCTCCGCCCGTACGAGCGAGGCCGCGAAGAACGCGAGCGCGATCGGCGCGGCCCGCGCCGCCCGAAACCCGATCCTCTGCGACCACTCGCTCATGCCGTTCCTCTCGGGCGGCGATGGTACGCGACCCGCTCGCCATTGCTCGGAGCGGGCGGGCGGCCCGCGCGTGGCCGCCGCACGAGCCGTCGGATACGTTGCGGATCCTTCCATCACCGCGAGGTTCCCCCCTTGGCCGAGAAACCCGACCGCCGTCCCCAGCGCCCGGAGTTCTCCTCCGGCCCCTGCGCCAAGCGGCCGGGCTGGTCGCTCGAGTCATTGAAGGGCGCCCTGCTCGGACGCTCGCACCGCGCGAAGGCGCCGAAGGCCCGGCTGCAGTCCGTCATCGAGAAGAGCCGCGCGCTGCTCGGGATGCCGGCGGACTGGAAGCTCGCGATCGTGCCGGCCTCGGACACCGGCGCCGTCGAGATGGCGATGTGGTCGCTGCTCGGCGGGCGGCCGGTCGACGTGCTGGCGTGGGAGAGCTTCGGCCAGGAGTGGGTCACCGACGCGACGAAGCAGCTGAAGCTCGATGCGCGCGTGCTGTCCGCGCCGTACGGTGAGCTCCCGGATCTCGCGCAGGTGGACTTCGATCGGGACGTGGTGTTTCCGTGGAACGGCACGACGTCCGGCGTGCGCGTGCCCGGCGGCGACTGGATCGCCGCCGATCGCCGGGGCCTCGTGCTGTGTGACGCCACGTCAGCGGTGTTCGCGATGGCGCTGCCGTGGGGGAAGCTCGATGTCGTCACGTGGTCTTGGCAGAAGGTGCTCGGCGGCGAAGCGGCGCACGGCATGCTCGCGCTGTCCCCGCGCGCGGTCGAGCGCCTCGAATCCTACACACCTCCGTGGCCGCTGCCGAAGATCTTCCGGCTCACCAAGAAGGGCAAGCTCGACGAGGCCCTCTTCACCGGCGCCACGATCAACACGCCGTCGATGCTCTGCGTCGAGGACGCCCTCGACGGGCTCGCGTGGGCGGAGTCCGTCGGCGGCCTCGACGGCCTGATCCGGCGCGCCGAAGGCAACCTCACCGCCGTCGCCGACTGGGTCGCGCGCACGCCGTGGGTCGGCTTCCTCGCGAGCAACCCGACGACGCGCTCGTGCACGTCGATCTGCCTGCAGATCGCCGACCCGTGGTTCCGCGGACTCGACGAGTCGGCGCAGGCCAGCGCGGTCAAGGAACTGGTCGGCCTGCTCGAGCAGGAAGGCGTCGCTTACGACATCGCCAGCTACCGCGACGCTCCCCCCGGCCTGCGCATCTGGGGTGGCGGAACGATCGAGCGCGCCGACCTCGAAGCGCTGCTGCCGTGGCTCGACTGGGCGTGGTCGGAGCTGCGCAGCGGCGCGTCGTAGCGGCGCGGCTCTCGATCGGCACGCCATCGAGAGACTTAGCTGTTGACGGG
>CAYOHN010000066.1:10936-13674 GCA_964403735.1 uncultured Spirochaetales bacterium
GACCTGGAAGCGCTGCTGCCGTGGCTCGACTGGGCGTGGGCGGAGCTGCGCAGCGTAGCGGCGTAGCGGCGTGCCGCGAGGCCGCCGAGAACGCAGAGCGCCACCGCCAGCGCCGACGCCGCACCCGGCTCGGGGATGAGCACCGCATCGATCCGGCTGGTGCTCGCAGCGGCGCTGTTGGCTTCCCGCTCGGCCGAGACGAGCAACTGGACGGACTGGGCGCCGCCCGGCGCATCGAGCTGGACCCGCAGACGACGCCAGGTGTCGTCGGGAGGCGACGTCCCGAGTACATCGCTTCGCGCGAGCTCGCCGTCGCAGTCGAGCCCGGCGTTCCACGACGCCGTCAGTGCGCCGGGGCGCGCACCCAGCGTCTTCACCGACGCCTCGATCTGATAGGGCTGCCCCGGCATCACCGAGGTGCAGCTCGACGCGAGGTACGCGATCCCCGGATCGACGCCGGGCGGCGGGCTCGTGACCTCGCCCGACCCGGCGTCCTCCCTGCCCGCCGCATCGTCGTCGGCACGGGCGCAGGTGCCCTCGCCGATGCAGCTCCAGCCACCGAGATCGAGCGCGAAGCCCGGATTGCCGAGCACCGACGAAGCAACGGCGAGCGGTGGCGGAGCGCTCGGCGCACCCGGAATGATCACCGTGTCGAGCACCGTGTCGCACAGCTGCGAAGCGGCCGAGAAGGGGATCACCCCGGCGCCGATGCCGACGGACAGCGCGTCCTCGGTTCCGATCAGTGTGACCGGAGGACTCGGGAAGATCTCGCCGGGCGCGCGGGCGAACACCTGCGACGTCGAGAAGTTCAGCAGGTCGCCCGGAATCTGCGCCTCCTGCACGTTCGCGAACGACGTGCCACCCACCGCGTCGAAGTCCGTGTAGAAGCCTACCGCCGCGAAGGCCTCGACGGAGATGTCGGAATTGATGCCGCCACACACGGCGTTGTAGCAGCCGAAGCGTCCGTCCGCGCCATAGACGACGCCGCCGGCCACCGACGCGCCGGCGATCGCAGAGGCCTGTGCGCCGAGCCCGTAGGTCATCGCGAGCCCGACGTCCGTGGACGCCTTCGCGAGTGCCGGGCTGTGCAGCGTGCGGCAGGTCTGCTCGGTGATGACGCCGTCGTTCGAGTTCGGGAAGCACTGGAGCGGCGCGCTGCACCCCTCCACGAAGCACGGCTGGCACGACGCGCCCGCAACACACGGATTGAACGCCGAGCAGCCCTCGCCCGGCTTCTTGAGCTCCCGGCAGCGCTGCGGCACGCCGGCCTGGCAGAACAGCCCGTCGCCGCAGGGCGCCGTGACGTCGCAGGTCTCGCCGGCTCGGCCGGGCACGTTCGAGCAGCGCAACGCGAGCGAGCAGCGCAGACCTGCCGCGCAACCAACGCCCGCTCCGCAGGGCTCGTCGACGCCGGCCGCATCGACACAGCGGAAGCCGGCCAGCGGGTCGCAGAAGAGGCCTTCCTCGCAGAGCACGAGGGGACCGCAGGCGTCGCCCTCCCCCACACGCTGGTCGACACAGCGGAAGCCGGCCAGGGGATCGCAGATCAGCCCGTCGTCGCACGGGAAGAGCGGGCCGCACGCTTCGCCGAGTCCGGGCGTCGTGGCCGGTACGCAGCGGAAACCCGCCAACGGGTCGCACACGAGGCCGGCGTCGCATTGCACGAGCGGCCCGCAGGCCTGGTCTTCGCCCACGCTCTGGTCGACGCACACGAAGCCAGCCAACGGGTCGCATACGAGACCGGCGTTGCACTGTACGAGCGGGCCGCACGCTTGCCCGAGCCCCGCGGATTGATCGACGCACACGAAGCCAGCGAGGGGATCGCAGACGAGGCCGCCCGCACACTGCACCAGCGGGCCGCACGGCTCGCCGAGCTGCGCCGTCTGGTCGACGCAGCGGAAGCCGGCCAACGGGTCGCACACGAGGCCGGCATTGCATTGCACGAGCGGCCCGCAGGCCTCGCCGAGGTTCGCGTTGTCGATGCAGACGAAGCCCGAGAGCGGATCGCAGTTCAGGCCGGAAGCACACGGGAAGCCCGGTCCGCAGGCCTGGCCGAGCGTGCGCGGCGTCTGGCAGAAGCCGAGCGCGCACACGCGGCTGCCGCAACAGCCGGCGTTCGAGAGACACAACCCGCCGTCCCCGGCGCAGTCCGCGACGCAGACGCCGATCACGCAGCTCGATCCCGAGCAGCAGCTCCCGCCGAAGATTCCGCAGGTCTGGCCCGGATTCCGGCACTGGGCCTCCGCGGTGGAGGGCAGGCTCAGTGCGCCGACCACGACCAGTGCGAGGAAAAGCAGCAAACGTACGAGGGGAGCGGCCATCGGCGCCAAGCTACACGGAACGGATTGCCGCCGCATACCCCGAATGGACTAGACCGGGCTGACCTCGCCGGAGCGGCGCAGAATCGGCATCGGCGTGTGGGGAAATCGGGCAGAGCCTTGCGGGGGATCGCTCGTCGCGGGATCTCGGCCCGGAGCGCGTTCGGAACGGGGACGCCGGCGGGCGCCCAGCGCCGTGAGCGCAGCGAGCGCCGTCAGGGAGAGCGCCGCGCTTTCCGGCTCGGGAACGAGGAAGACGCCCCAGCGGCCATCGGCGAGCGAGGCAACCAACGCGATCTGGCCGGCGTCGTTGATGGCCTCGAGACCCGCCTGCGCCAGCTTGGCCGGAGGTATGAAGGCGTCGCCGAGGAACGACGCGAACAAAACGCTGCTGCCGGCGAGCGGCATTCCGCGGCGGGC
>CAYOHN010000067.1:0-13556 GCA_964403735.1 uncultured Spirochaetales bacterium
GACCTGCTCGTCAACAACGCCGGCTTCGGCGTCTACGGCCCGCACATGGAGATTCCGTGGGAGCGCGAACTGCAACTGCTGCAGCTCGACATCTTCGCGCTCGCGCAGCTGACGAAGCTGTACGTGACGGACATGCTGCGCCGGGGGCGGGGACGCGTACTCCAGGTGGCGTCGATCGGCGCGTATCAGCCATCGCCGACCTATGCCGCGTACTCCGCGGCGAAGGCGTACGTGCTGTCGTTCGGCGAGGCGCTCGACTACGAGCTGCGCGGCACGGGGGTGCACTGCACGGTGCTCTCGCCGGGCGTCACGAAGAGCGAGTTCCTCGAGGTCTCCGGGCAACCGCTGCGGCCGTACCACCGGATGACGATGATGTCGGCGCGCGAGGTCGTGAAGATTGGTCTGCGCGCGTCGCTGCGCGGGCGGCCGTCGGTGATTCCCGGTCTCGCGAACAAGATCGCTGCGTTCTCGCTGCGGTTTGCGCCCCGGCGAGCGCAGGCCGCGCTCGCGCATCTCACGATGAACACCGGAGGAGCGTAGCCGTGCGGATCTTCGTCACCGGGGCCTCGGGATTCATCGGCGGTGCCATTGCGCGCCAGCTCGCACAGCGGCACGAGGTGACCGCGATGTCGCGCTCGGACGCGAGCGATGCGGTGATCGCAGCGCTCGGTGCCACGCCGGTGCGCTGCGACCTCGATACGCTCGCGCCCGGGCAGCTGCTGCCGTGTGACGCCGTCGTCCACTGTGCAGCGTACGTACAGTCGTGGGGGTCGCGCGAGGACTTCGTCCGCGGCAACGTCGACGGGACCGATCGCGTGCTCGCCGCCGCGCGCGCGGCGGGCGCGCGGCGGTTCGTGCACATGAGCACGGAGGCCGTGCTGTGGCGCGGCCAGCACCTGCGCGACGTCGACGAGACCCATCCGGTTCCCGCAAAGACACCGTTCCTGTATTCCGAAACCAAAGCTGAGGCCGAACGCCGCGTGCTGGCCGCCGCCGACGAGAACTTCCACACGATCGCGTTGCGCCCGCGCTTCGTCTGGGGACCGGGCGACCAGACGATCGTCCCCGAGGCTCGACGCATGGTGGAGCGCGGCGCGTTCACGTGGATCGACGGTGGCCGCGCCCGGACGTCGACGACGCATGTCGAGAATCTCGTCGCCGCGACCGAGCTGGCGCTCGAGCAGGGGCGATCCGGGCACACCTACTTCGTCACCGACGGCGAGGTCCACACCTTCAAGAGCTTCCTGACGCGACTGCTGGATGCACACGGCGTCACGCTGCCGGATCGCTCGGTACCGAGCTGGCTCGTGCTCCCGCTGGCCGCCACCATCGAGGGCGCCTGGCGCGCGCTCGGCGTCCGCAGCGAGCCGCCCCTCACGCGCCACGCCGCCGCGCTGCTGTGCTGCGACTGCACGCTGCGCGACGACAAAGCCCGCGCAGACCTCGGCTACGCGCCCGTCGTCAGCGTAGACGAGGGTCTGCAGGCGCTCCGTCAACCAAGGGGCCGGGAGGCCGAGGAAGAGCTCGCGGACGCGCTTCACCAGCGACAACGCGAGGCTGGTGTCGGGCCCGATGCCGAGTGCGTGGCCGAGCACGATGAAGGCGCCCTCCTGCACGCCGAGCGCGCCCGGCACCAGGAAGGCGGCATTGCGGACGAACTGGATCAGGCTCTCGAGAATGATTGCCTCGCCGAGCCCGATCGGGTGGCCGAGGACATAGAGCGCGAGCCAGACCTCGCCGGCGCCCGTCAGCCAGCCGGCGAAGCGCCACGCAGCGGCCGCGGCAAACGCGCCGGGCCGCCGGTAGGTTTCGAGGATTGCCGCATCGAGCGCGCCGGCACTTTCGGCCAGCGCCGTCGTGCCGTCGCTCTGGAAGATCCGCTCGAGCGCACGCGCAGCGCGCTGGAACAAACCCGCGCGCTGCGCCGCGTAGAAGCCGGCAAGCAGGAGCGAGAACGCGGCGATCGCGAGCAGCACGGTGCGGCTCGTGTCCCCCGCGCCCGGGCGCTGCAGCAACAACACGAGGCCGAGCAGCGCAAACGCCAACTGGGTGCTGATGCCCGCCGTGATCTCCGTCACGACGCTGGCGCCGGCCGCTGCGGGCGGAACGCCGTCGCGGACGATCAGCCGCGCACGAACCAGATCGCCGCCGATCTTCGCGACCGGCAGGAGATCGTTGATGGCGCCGCCGATCCAGCGCGCCCAGAGCGTGCGCGCGATCGTCGGCCGGACCGCGCGCGGAATCACCACCCACCAACCGATGGCGTTGCAGAGGAGCGGGATCACCGCGTACGCGCTGACTGCGAGCAGGCCCCAGCCGGCGACGGCGAGGCCTGCCCGCACGTCGTCGATCCCGTAGTGGATCAGGAGCCAGGCGACTCCGAGGATGCCGAGCAGCCACAGCGAAACCGTCGTCGCTGCAGCGAGCGTCGTTCGGGAGCGGGTCACGGGTCGTCGGTCCCCGGGGCCGGCTCGGGGCCGTCTTCCTCCGGCACCTGGAACTGCGCTCGGTAGTCCTCGAAGCGTCGGCGCTCGATCGCCGGATCCAGGCCGAACGACGCCAGCCGATACCGGTGTCGCCCGAAGCGATCCTGTGGATTCTCGGCGAGGAAGCAGCGCATCGCGTGCTCGGCCTCCGCGCTGAGGCGCTCCTCCATCCGTTCGTACAAACGCCGGACGATCGCCATCGGGTCGCGCAGCAGCTCGTGATAGTGGACATCGACGAAGCGGTCTCCAGGAGAGACCCGGCGTGTCGCGATGCCGCGCCGAAAGGCTTCGGCCCAGCGGACGGCGACCTCGCGCCCGATCTCGAACGGATCCACCGCGTCGCTGAAGGCGCCGCGCAACGTGGCGATCAGACTCGCCAGCGACGCCAGCACGCGCGCGGGATCCCGGTGCGTCTGGACGATCAACGCGTCGGGATAGACGTCGAGCAGATCCGCGAGCGCCAGCAGATGCGCCGGTGCTTTGAGCAGCCAGCGGCGTCCCGGATGACGCCATTGCAGATGCTGCAGGAAACGCCGGTGGTCGCCATAGGCAAAGCGCAGATCCTGTCGATCGAGCCACGCCTGATAGCTCGGAAGCCGATGCATCGCGACGAATCGGTCGCTCGCGAAGCTGTGTGCCAGGATCGCGATGCATTCCTCGGGAAGGCGCGCGCCCACCGCGTGGATGCGCTGGAACTCCGGCGCCAGCCGGTCGAGTTGGCGGATGCCGCGCTCGGCGCGGCCGATCCGGGGGTCCGTTCCGGCGCGCGCGCGCTGCGGTGGCGGGGAGGGATACAGGATTTCCCAGGTGCGCGGCACCCGGTGCCCGGGATCCTGCGCGAGCAGCCGGTGCAGCAGCGTCGTTCCTGTTCTCGGCAGACCCACGATGAACACGGGAGCGCGTAACTCCTGGTCGGCGATCTCCGGATGCCGCCGGCGATCGGCGACGAGCCGCAGCCGGTTCGCGAGCAGCGCCACAGTATCCGTGTGCGCCGCGATCCGGCCGATCGCGTGGAGTCGGGCTTCGCTTTGGTAGCCCGCGAGCAGGCGCGCGAGGCCTTCCTCGGAGAAGCCGTCTCCGAAGTCTTCGAGGCCGGTCTTTCGTTGCGCCGTGCCGAGAAGCCCAGCCGGAGAGAAGTCCGGTCGAACCAGCCCGCTGCGCAGCGCCCACTCGCCGGCGCCGATCGCCGTCCGGACCAGCAGGGAACGCCGCGGGCGCGCGCTGATACCGACGCCGGATGCTCGTCGTGATCGGACACGAGGGTCCGCACTCGCGAGCGACGCGTCTTCGGCGGAACGGTCTGCGGACCTCGATCGGAGAGTCGGCACGGGTGGGGGATCCTTCGCTGCGGCTTCTCGATGCGGAGCGGTGATCAGGTCGGTTCTTGGACGCCGCGGCGTTCCGTCAGGTTCGTGTCGCGGTCGATTGCGGAGCCACGATCGCATCGTCCGCGAGGTCCGACTCGTCTCGCGTGCGGTCCGCGTGCTCGTCGAGGCAGCGATAGAAATCCGCGAAGATCTCGTCGCGGTCGACGTCGATCGCCTCCAGCATCGAATGACGATCCGGTCCGCCTGCGACCCACCGGACGTCTTCGTCCAGCGACGGCGTCGGAATCGAGTGCATCGTGAACCAGCGGGTGTCGACCAGCCACGCGATGTTGATCAGGTCCCAGAGCACCTTCGACTGTCCGAGCGCGTGGCCGCCCCGCGGATGTCGCTCGTACAAGCCGTGCAGGTACTCGCCGAAGGGGCCCCGCCCCGCGACATGCTCGGTGATCTCCGCGCGCGATACGCGCAGCTCCTCGCCCACGTAGTATCCGGGCAGATAGACGAGCGGAACGCCCGATTCGAGTAGCACGCGCGCGGCCGGGACGTCCTGCGCCAGGTTGTACGACGCGTTCACACCCGGCCAGAACGACGGATACGCCGCCGTCCACACGACGACGATGCGCTCGACGAGGCTCGGATCGAGCAGCAGCGCCGACGCGACGTTGGTGGCGCAGCCGATCGCGACGACGTAGAGCGGCCGATCGCCGAGCGCGTACGCCGTCTCGATCAGGAAGCGCGCGCCCGCGCTGTCGACGGGCGTGTCCGGACCCGGGAGGTAGCGATCGGCGCCGAGATGCGCGCGTGCGTCGCACGGGACGCCGCAGTCGCGGGCGAGCTCGAGGATGCGGGCCACTTCGGCGTGGGCGCGCCGCATGCCGTCGCCCGGATCGAAGGCCGGGATCCGGGTCACGTCGATGCCCGCGGCGGTGAGCCTGCGCTCGAGCCGCCGCGCGTCGAGGTCGGCGAGTGCCAGGCCGGAAGCCAACAGCTCCGCCGAGTATCCGTACGGAGAGGCGAGGAGCCCGCGGATTCGCAGCCGATCGGCATGCAGCAGCGCCCACACCACGGCAAACTCGTCGTCGATCTCGTTGGTGGCGTCGGTGTCGATGACCACGTCCACGGGCCCGGTGGGCGGCGCGAGTCGCGCCGACCGCTGCGCCGGGTGGAGTGTCGGAAAGACGCGCGTCACGGGGGCGAACCGTAGCAGCTGCTCCGCGCACGCGATCGATTCATGGATGCCGTTGGCGACGCCTCTCGGCCACGCGCTCGGCCAGAGGGCTCGGCGTCAGATCCCGAGCGGTTCGACACGGGACAGCGAAGACGCTCGCTCGGCGGCGTCGCGCGTTCGCCGGCTCGTCGCCATTTCCGTGTCACGACTCAAGCGCGGCCCCTCGACATCGGGATGCCCCCGGGGTGCAACGTTCCCAGCACCCGATTTGGTGATTCCCGCCGGATGGTGTACCCACTCGCCAAGAGTTCTATTGGATGACGCCGATTTCGGTCCCTCGCGGCCCGCCTCTCGTCTCCACGTGAGCCCTGCATCGCCCACCCCGGGAGCACCGTGCTTCCTCGCGTCGCGGTGATGCCATCCAAGCTCGGGCTCTCTGCCGGAATCACCGAATCAGAACCCGAGTCGTATGGGCGATTCCGACTCGCAGCCATCGGGCGCGACCGGATCGCTTCGGGAACTTCGCTTGAACAACAAGATCTATGTCGGGAACCTCTCTTTCAACACCACCGAGGAGGAGCTGCGTCAGCTCTTCGAGCAGCATGGCTCGGTGTCGAGCGTCGCAGTCATCACGGATCGCGAGACGGGCCGCCCGCGCGGCTTCGCCTTCGTCGAGATGGGCGACGGCGACAGCGCGGCTACGGCGATCTCGAGACTCGATGGTCGCGAGTTCGGCGGCCGCGCGCTGCGGGTGAACGAAGCCGCAGCCCGCGGAGCGGGCGGCGGCGGCGGCGGTTTCCGTCGCTAGGACTCCGGTTCGGGATTCGCTCCCGATCTTCACCGGTCGGGAGCGAATCTGTTTCGTTCGATCCTCTGCTCGACCTCTAGCCTCCCTGGGAGCTATCGATGGCCAGCAAGCGACCGTCTGTCCTGAAGCGCGAACGCGAGAAGAAGCAGGCCGACCGCGCCGCGCAGAAGCGCGAGGAGCGCGCGCGCCGAGACGCCGCCCGAGGCGATGCCGGCGACAATGCCGGCGCTCCCGTCGCCACCTACGACGACCTCGAGGGCTATGGCATCGCCCGCCCGATGCTCGACGACGACGACCGCGACGCGCGCTGAAGGGAGCCGCCACGCCGCCCCCGCGCCGTCCCGCTGCTCCCCCCGAACCGCTCCCGACCGAGAAGCCTTCCGAGCGGCCGACCTCTTCGGGTCATCGCTTCGACCCAGACCTGCGCTGCCGCGACTGCGGCGTGAGCTGGCAGGCGCACCGGGTCCGGCCGAAGCCTTGTCCCCAGGATTCACGCGGCGGCAAGAGCGGACCGGGCTGAGGGCTCCCCCGCGCCGCCACGGCGCGGGGGGGAGCCCCGCCGGCCTACGCGCGGAGGCGTCGCGCCTGCCGTCGCGTCCAGCCGATGACACCGAGCAACGCGAACGCCTCGATGCCGAGCAGGCCACACCCCGATCCCGGGATGATCTCGTACGTGACCACTTCCTGTGACTGACAGCCTTCGGGGTTGATGACGACGACCTCGTGGAGCCCGAGCCCGAGCCCATCCGGGATCCACGCGAAGACCTCCCCGAGGAGATTCGACGTCGTCGCTTGCACGCCGCCGACCGTGACGAGCAGGTTCGGACCGAAACCAGTTCCGAATAGCTGGACACGCCGGCTCGCTTTGCCCTTGGAGGGCTCCACGCTCGCGAGGACGGTGACCTCGTTCGCGATGCACTGATCGTCGCAGACGTTGCCGGCGCCGTCGGCGTCGGTGTCCGCCTGATCCGCGTTGGACTCGGCGACGCAGTTGTCGCAGGCGTCGCCGACGCCGTCGCCGCTGGTGTCGGTCTGGCTCGCGTCCGCGACGTCGGCGCAGACGTCGAGGCCGTCGAGGACGCCATCGACGTCGCGGTCGATGCCGGCTCGCAGCCCGGCACCCGGCGTCGCGCACGTGTACGTGAGCTCCTGCCCGGGCACCGCGGCCAGCGCGCGGAGCTCGGCGTCGGTGACGTTCGGGCCGCCGTCGTCGGGGCGGAACGTGTCCGGCCCCGGCTCGTAGAGCCAGCCCTTCTCGACACCGCCAATGGTGCCCTTCACGACGAGGTCGCACTCGTTCTGGTTGGCGCCAAGGATCTGCGAGACGAACGGCGTATCCGCTCGCGTCCGCAGCAGATCGATGCGCGATCCGGCAACCCCCGCATTGGTGCTCGTGAGCGACACCTGCTGGCCGACGACCGGCGCCAGGTCCGTGTCGAAGGCGAGCATGAACTGCTCCATGTCGCGGCGCACGCCGTCCCCGTTGCCGCCTGCGCCGGGTGACGGGAATCCGGTGGTTCCGAGCCCGAGCAGGTTCTGCTGGTTGAACACCGTCGCCTGGAAGAACCGGAACGTGGTGTCGGTGCTGCCGTCGTGCAGGAAGCCGAAGCCGCGGATCTGGTCGCCCTGGTGCGGGGTGTTCAGAGCGTTGTTGAACGAAACGTCCGGCATGCCGAACATGCCGACCTTCTGGTACAGGTTGCGCAGGTGCGCGATCTTGATGATCTGCGGCTCGTTCTCGAAGCTCGCCTGCCCGTCGGTGCCGAAGAAGCCCTGGGACGGATCGAGCCGGTGGCAGCCCTCGCAGGTGAAACCGGCCTCGATCCCCAGGATGTCGCTGCCAGCACCGTCGGAACGGCGACCGTTGACGTTGCTCCCGCCAACACCCGTCTGCGTCGGGTTGGGACCGCCCGCCGTGAAGTTCTGTCCGAGGTAGAAGTTCCGGCCGTTGGCCTGGGCAGGGGTCAGCGAGTTGTCGAGGTTGCGCACCGGGTTCGGTGGCAGCGTGAGTTCGAGCGCGAAGTCGGTGAAGGATTGCATGTCGCCGACTCCGAGCAGGTCATCGCGGCCGACCAGGCCCGGAAACGCGACGATGAAGTTCCGGAACGAGAGGTCGCTGTCGAAAGCGTCTTGACCGAAGAAGCCGTTGGCGCGATCGCCTCGCCAGTGCATCGCGCCGCTGTTCACCATGCCGCGCAGCGTCTGGGTGGTCATCGGTCCCTTGAGCGCGCTGAACTCGGCGACGTTCCCGGTGCCGTTGATGTCGCCGGCGCCACCGAGGAATCCGATGGCGGCTGCGAGCCGGATCGGAATCGGATTGCTGGTCGCCTCGTCGTCGGGGTTGCCGAGATCCCACCCGAGCTGGTCCAGGTCGCCGAAGACGTGGCAGCTACTGCACGAGGCCTCGCCGTTGCTCGACGTCTCGATGGCGTCGTACAGGAACGGCCGGCCGGCCACGACCGCCGGCGGTTCCGGGTTGTGCAGCGCGACGTGCAGCGTCTCGGCACCGGAGCTGAGGTCCACCACGGACACCGAGTTGTCGAAGCGCGTCAGCACGTAGAGCCGGTCGCGGGCCTCGTCGAGAACCAGACCGCCAGGGCCGCCACCGCTCACCGCCAGGTGCTGGGCGCTCTGCACGGTGGGATCGAAGCTGTCGTCCTCGAGTGTCGCCGTGTCGAAGACTCCCACCTTGCTCGAGCCGAACGCCGCTACGTACAGCTTGCTGCCGTCTGCGGAGACGGCCATCTCGACGGGCGTCGCGAGGCTGTGCTGCGCGGTGCCGGGCGGAGCCGGGCGGACCGAGTAGTCGATGTGCTTGTTGAGGTGCCGCGGCAGCACGTTCGCGCCGTCGAGCACGGTGATCCCGGCGCGGTGAAGATCGCCCTGGACGCTCGCGGGAACGCCCGGCGGCTTCGAGCCCTGCAGCGTCACGAAGTCGCCCGGCCCTTCGAAGCGGACCTCGTTGCGGGCGTCGGTGTTGGCGACGTAGACCTTCCCGCTGACCGGGTTCACGGCCATGTTGAACAGGATCGTGCCGACGCCGGACCAGGAGCTCGTCTCGTCGAGCGTCGTGGCGTCGATCGCGAACACGTCGTGGTCGGGCAGGTTGAAGCGAACGACGTTGCTCCAGTCGCGGCCGCGCTCGTCCTCCCACTGGCCGTTGCTCTGGTTGAGCTTGACGATGATGCCGACGTCCGGGGCGGCGTTGCCGAGATGGTCGGTGCTGGGCGGCAGCTGACCACCGGGGCTTTGCAGGCCCTGCGAGTTGTTGCACGGCGTGTCGAGCCCGCCGCCGCAGACGACGCCCTCGCTGACCACGGTCGTCTGGTTGCCGGACATGAAGACCGCGGCGTAGACCGTGTTGCCGTCCGGGCTCACCGTCAGCGCGCGCGGGGTGTCGCCGAACAGCGTCACGATCTCGAGCGGCACGCCGCCGACCGCGGCGCCGAGGTTGCCGGCGTCGAAGACCCAGACGTCGGCGCGCCCGACACCGGGCGTCGTCAGCTGCGGATCGCCGGCGCCGGGGACGCCGGCGAGCGACGGATCGGTGCGGTGCTGGCCGCGGTGGGCCGTCGTGATGAAGGCGCGCTCGCCGCCGGGACCGGCGAAGACGATGTCCCGCGGCTCGTCGCCGACGAGCAGCGTGCGCACGACACGCGGCGGATCCGACGCGACATCGACGATGCTGATGCTGTCGGAGAGGTGGTTCACCACCCAGACCTCGCCGTTGCCGCGCGTCGCGACCGCGACCGGCTCGAGCCCGACCGGGACGGAGCCCGTCTTGGCGATCCCGCCGGCGCCGATCTGGAAGATCTCGAGGCGGCCATCCGGCGTGTTCGCGACGAACAGCCGCGAGCCGTCCGGCGACATCGCCATCGGCCGCACCGGGCCGGATTCGAAGGTGATGAAGTCCGCGGCGAAGGCCGGTGCCGCGAGCAGGGCGGCGGCGACCGCGGCGAGAACGAGGGGACGACGAACGGGCATGCTGGCTTTCTCCCGGAAGGCTGGCAAAGGGCAGGAACGCGACACGGAAAAGCCCGAGGGACCGCGAGCCGAGTGCACCCGCTCGAGGTCCGAGGGAGGCGCGGGCACCCCGCACGCGCCGCCTTTACCGATGGTTCACCAGAGTGCCAGTCGGGCGGGGTTCGATGCAAGCAGAATCGACTGCCCGATCGGGCCGAATCGGCCCCGTCGGGACAAAAGTGCACACCCGCGGGGACCCCTCGGCTGTGCCTACCCGAGCGCACCCTGCTCGCGGAGTCTGGCGATCCGGGCGGCGTCGTAGCCGAGCAGATCGCCGAGCACTTCATCCGTGTGTTGGCCCGCGCTGGGCGCCCAAGCCGGCGGCTCCGGCGCCTCGCCTTGGAAGCGGACCGGGAATGGCATCAGGTCGGCGCCATGTCGTGCGTGCGGATACCACGGGAACCGGGCCTGGAACTGGGGATCTTCGGCGATCGTCTTCGGCGTGTTGACCGGCGCCACCGGGAAGTTCCGCTCGCCGCCGAGCGCGATCCACTCGGCCGTCGTGCGCGTCCTGAAGATGGATTGCAGCTCGCGTTGCAGCTCGCGGTTGCCGCGCGCGTGGTCGGCGAACTTCGATCCGGGCCAGCGCTCGAACAGATCCAGGCGGCCGACGGCCTCGCAGAACTGCTTCCAGAAGGCCTGCTCGCTGGCCATGAACAACACGAACCCGTCGCGACTGTCGTAGACCTGGTAGCGGACCCCTTCGCGCATCCCCGCCGTGCCGGGCGCGCGCCGCTCGTAGTTGTCGGCCTTGTTGCCGGTCACCTCCGTCACCGGCCGCTCGTAGGCTTTCCAGCTCTCGATGCGATACCAGTCCATGTACGCCGCCGCGTCGCTCTGGCCGATTTCGAGTGCGCAGCCTTCGCCGCTGGCGCGCGCGCGGATCACCGCGGCGAGGATGCCGAGCGCGCCGAACAGGGGCCCCGCGTGCATGCCGATCGACGCGTGCTCGGGGAGGAACGGAAGTCCGTCCTCGTCGCGCGCGACGCCGACGATGCCGGCCCACGTGTCGAACGCGATGCCGTGCGCCGGCAGGTCCTTGTAGGGTCCGGTCATGCCGTAGCCGGAGACGTTGCAGAAGACGATGCGCGGCTGCAGCTCGCGGAGCCGTTCGAAGCCGAGGCCGCGCCGCGCCAGCGAACCCGGGCGCATCGCCTCGACGACGACGTCCGCGCCGCGCACGAGATCCTCGTACACCGCCACGGCCTCCGGCTGGCGCAGGTCCAGCACGATCGAGCGTTTGCCGCGGTGCACGTGGAGGTGCAGCAGCGAGACGCCTTCGACGATCGGCCACGTCATCTCGCGGATGTAGTCGCCGCCGGGCGCCTCGACCTTGATGACGTCGGCGCCGAGATCTGCCAGGTGCGTCGTGATCGCACCGGGTCCGAGCAGCGAGGACTCGATGACGCGCAGGCCGGCGAGCGGAGAAGGGCGGTTCGTCATCGGCTCAGAGTCCGGACCGGAACGGCGCGTCGCCGTCGAGGACGTCCGCGGCGATGCGCTCTTCCAGGAACTTCGCATCCCACCAGGTGATCTGGAGCTGTTTGGCGCGCCGGAAGTAGAGCTGGATGTCGTACTCGATCGTGAAGCCGACGCCGCCCCAGACCTGCTGACACATCGCGGAGACATCGCGCCAGGTCTGGCACGCGAACAACTTGGCCATCAACGCGAGGCGTTCGGTCGAGCGGCCGTGGCTGCGCGCCCACGCGGCTTCGTAGACCAGCGTCTTGCCGCCATCGACGGCCGTGGCGGCGTCAGCCAGGTAATGCGCAATGGCCTGGAACGCACCGAGCGGCTTGTCGAACTGCTTGCGGTCCTTTGCGTACTGCACGGTGATCTCGAGCGCGCGCTCGGCGCCGCCCATCGCCAGCGCCGCCAGCAGCACGATGGCGTCGAGCAGCACGCGATCCCACGTCGCCCAGCCGCTGCCGGCGGTGCCGATGCGCGCGGTCGCCGGAACGCGGACGCTGTCGAAGCGGACCTGGTACTGCGTGTCCGACGCCAGGCTCCGCTGCTGGGTCATCGTGACGCCCGGCGCGTGCGGGTCGACGAGGAAGAGATCGATCGCGTCGTCGGCGGTGCCGGTTCTCGCGAGCACGACCAGGCGGCTGGCGGCGCTCGCGAACGGGACGTGGCGCTTCTTGCCGCGCAGGACGAATCCGTCGCCTTCGGCTTCCGCTGTGAGTTGCACCCCGCGCGGGCCGAAGCCGCCGTCCGGCTCGAGCCACGCTGGTGTCAGGATCGCTTCGCCCGACGCGATGCGCGGCAGCCAGCTCTGCTGTTGTTCCGCGTCGCCCGCTGCGAGCAGCACGCCGGCGCCCAGCACGGCGCTCGCGAAGTGCGGGGAGGGCGCGAGCGAGCGCCCGAACTCTTCGTAGACGATCGCCGCATCGAGCAGGTCCATGCCGGCGCCGCCGAGCGACTCGGGGATCAGCAGCCCGATGACGCCGGTCTCCGCGAGCTGCTTCCACAGCGCGGCCGGGTAGCCGGTCCCGTCGTCCTCCATCTGCCGCACGACGTCGAGCGGCGCATGCTCCGAACACACGCGCCGGACCGTCTCGCGCAGCAGCTGCTGCTCCTCGCTGAACTCCAGATCCATCTCGCGCTCCTCACTTCGTCGTGGCTGCGAAGCCGCCGTGTGCTCGTGTCGGTCGCCCTCAGGGTTTCCAGTCTGCGCCTCGGCGACGCCACGGGTTGTCCTCTGGTGCGCTCGGCAATGCGACGCGGACGTTGCACTCGGTGCAAACGCGATCGCCGACGGTGACGCGCACGATCAGCTCAGCCCACGCGCAGCCGGCGTCGTCGGTCTCGATCCGCTCGACGGAGCCGCGGAACACCATGCGGTCGCCCGGGAAGATCGAGTCGCGCATCCGGAACTTCATGCGTCCCAGGCGACCGGTCGGTCCGGTCCAGTCGCTGACGTAGCGCTCGTACCACGCGGCCAGGTTCGGCGTGTTGAGGAAGATGTCGCGTACGCCGTTGCGCTGCTGCGCGAAGTCCTTGTCGTGGTGCATCGGCCGCCAGTCGCGGCTCGCCAGCGCGCCGAGCACGACGGTCGTCGCACTCACGTCGACGGCCATCTCGGCCAGGACCAGGCCGGGCTTCACGTCCTCGATGGTGAGTCGCGCGGGCGTCGCGCTCATGATTCTCTCCGGTATCCGAATCCCGTGTAGGTCTCCGTCCCGACCCAGGCCCCGTGCTGGTTCACGGACTCGACGTCGATGACCCAGAAGCGCCCGAGGCCGAGCCTGGTCCGCTTCGGCTCGGAGACCGAGCGCAAGATCTGCCACGTCACGAGGCGATCTCCCGGACGCACCGGGTCGCCGAACACGATGGTGTTGTCGGTCATCACCGCCTCCGGAAGCGCCAGTGCCTCCTTGAGGTCGAAGTGCACCTGCAGCGGCTGCGCCGTGCCGGCTCGATTAGGTGCCCACGCGTGCGGGCGGAACCACACCGACAGCATCGTCGGCGGCGCGATCCAGCCGTCCGTCAGCTCCCGGGCCACCGCCTCGTCCCAGAACAGCGGATTCCCGTTCTCGACCGAAGCGCAACTGGTGAACACGTAGCCGCGCTCGACCTCGAACTCCCCCGCCTGCTCGTAGCGCCGCTGCCCGATCCACCCCTGCACGTCACTCGGCAACTCCGTCATCCGTCCTCCTCCGTCAAGAAAGGGGCCGGGTTGGATTCGTCAACTTTTTCCGAAGGAAAAAGTTGACGAATCCAACCCGGCCCCTTTCTTGACG
>CAYOHN010000068.1:0-2464 GCA_964403735.1 uncultured Spirochaetales bacterium
GCCACGGCGCCGGAGGAGCTGCCGACCCGCGCGAAGGAACTCCAGGCGTCGCTGGACCTGGTGCGCTTCGTCGCCGAAAACGGCCGGCTGCCGGTCCCGAACTTCGCGGCCGGCGGCATTGCGACGCCGCCCGATGCCGCGCTGTGTCGGATGCTCGGCGCCGAGGCCGTCTTCGTCGGCTCCGGGATCTTCAAGAGCGACGATCCCGCCGCCCGGGCGCGCGCCGTGGTCCGGGCGTGCACGCACTGGGACGACGCGAAGCAGGTGCTCGAAGCGAGCCGCGGGCTCGGCAAGGCGATGGACGGCATCGAGATGTCGACGCTCGGCGAGGAGCAGCGGCTCGCGAACCGCGGCTGGTAGCGACGACAGCGCACGCCGCCGAGCACGGCGCCGGGAGGAGAGCAGCGGCATGTACGTCCCGAGTCATTTCGCCGAGACGGACCGCGACGAGCTGCACGCGCACATCCGCGCGTATGGTTTTGCGACGCTCGTGTCCGTGCGCGACGGCGCTCCCTTTGCGACGCACGTGCCGCTGCTGCTCGATCCGGCGCGTGGACCCCTCGGCACGCTGGTCGGCCACGTCGCGCGCGCCAATCCGCACGTGGACAGCATAGACGGGCGAACACCGGCGCTGGCGATCTTCCAAGGGCCGCACGCGTACGTCTCGCCGCGCTGGATGTCGAGTGACGCGGCGGTCCCCACGTGGAACTACAGCGTCGTCCATGCCACCGGGAGGCCACGCGTTCTCGAGGATCCCGTCGCGGTCCGCGCGCTGCTCGAGCGGATGATCGAGACCTACGAGGCTTCGGCGGCCGACCCATGGCGATTGGCACGGCTACCGACACCGATCGCGGACGGCCTCCAGCGCGCGATCGTCGCGTTCGAGCTGCCGATCGAGCGTCTCGAGGGGAAGTGCAAGTTCTCGCAGAACAAGTCGGCGGCGGATCGCGCCGGCGTCATCGACGGCCTGCGCGCGGAAGGCGACGCCGCGAGCCTCGCCGTGGCGGACGCCATGAGTGTGGTGTCGTGAGCGAAGACACCCGTGTCCGCGTGGGTGTCCTGGCGCTGCAGGGCGACTTCGCAGCGCACGCGAAGGCGCTGGAGCGGGCCGGCGCCGACGTCGCGTGGGTCCGCGAGGCGGAAGATCTGGACGGACTCGACGCGCTGGTGCTGCCGGGCGGGGAGAGTACGACGATCGCCAAGGCGCTCGAGCGGCTCGGACTGTTCGCGCCGCTGCGAGCCTTCGCCGATGCGGGGCACCCGATCCTCGGGACCTGCGCCGGCGCGATCCTGCTGGCGCGCGCGGTCGAGAACCACCCGGTGCCGAGTCTCGCGCTGCTCGACGTCACGGCAGTGCGGAACGCCTACGGCACCCAGGTGAATTCGTTCCTCGCGCCGGCCGACCCCGGCGCGGCGGCCGGTCTCGAGGGGCTCTCCTGCGTCTTCATCCGTGCGCCCCGGCTGCGCGATCCCGGCCCGGACGTCGAAGTGCTGGTCCGCGTCGACGGCGAGCCGGTGCTGATCCGGCAGGGGAATCGCTTCGCGGCGACGTTCCATCCTGAACTCGGCGACGATCCGCGCATCCACGCGCTGCTGGTCGCTGCAGCCCGGCGCTGCTCCGCCGCGGAGCCCGCGGTATGATCGCCGCGTGATCGATCGGCACCGGCTCGGGCGGCCCACCGCCGCGTGAAGTTCCTTCCGGCGCAGCTGGCCTACTTCCTGAGCCTGCGCGAGGCGCGCAGCAACGTGTTCGCGTTGCTGCGCTACGTGGCGTTCGTCATCGCCGTGATCGTGCTCTTCTCGGTGCTCTTCCACGTCATCATGACGCAGGTCGAGAACCAGCAGCACTCGTGGCTCACCGGCTTCTACTGGACGCTGACGGTGATGACGACGCTCGGCTTCGGCGACATCACCTTCGCGAGCGACCTCGGCCGCGGCTTCAGCGTGCTGGTCCTGCTCTCGGGCGTGATCCTGCTGCTGATCGTGTTGCCCTTCACGTTCATCCGCCTGTTCTTCGCACCCTGGCTCGAGGCGCAGGTCCGACTGCAGGCCCCGCGGCAAGCGCCCGCCGAGACCGAGGGCCACGTGATCCTGTGCGCGTGGGACATGATCACGCCGGGCCTGGTCCAGCGCCTGCGTCTCTACGGGATTCCCTACTTCGTCATCGAGCCGGACCCGCTCGTCGCGGCGAGTCTGCACCGGGATGGCGTTTCGGTGGTTGCCGGCGACATCGACTCCAGCGACACCTACAAGAGACTGCGCGTCGATCGCGCGCGCATGGTGGTGGCAAACCGGGAGGACACGACCAACACCAACATCGTGTTGACGGTGCGCGAGGTGGCGCCGCGCATCTCGATCGTCGCGACCGCGGACAACGAGGACTCGATCGACATCCTCCAGCTGTCGGGGGCATCGCACGTGCTGCCGTTGAAGAAACGGCTCGGCGAGCTGCTCGTCCACCGCG
>CAYOHN010000068.1:2474-13553 GCA_964403735.1 uncultured Spirochaetales bacterium
GTGCAAATTTTGAAATTATAGAAGCCGAAATAGAAAATGCTCGTGAATATCACCGCAACCTGCTGGTGGCGGAGTTCATGGTCCACAAGACGGGATTCGCCGGCAAGACCGTCCGCGAGACGGGACTGCGCGAAGCGATCGGAATCAACTTCATCGGCGTCTGGGAGCGCGGCCAGCTCCAGCCGGCACGGCCGGATCTGCGACTCACCGAGACCTGCGTCGCGGTGGTGGTGGGCACCCGCGAGCAGATCGACGAGCTCGACGCGTTGCTGGTGATCTACGACGCCAACTACAGCGCGGCGCTGGTGATCGGCGGCGGCAAGGTCGGCCGCGCTGCGGCTTCGGAGCTGCGCAGGCGCGAGTTCCCGGTCCACTTGATCGAGCGCGATCCCGACGTCTGCGCGACGCTCACCGGCGTATCCGACCGTGTCTTCTGCGGCGATGCCGCCGACCGAGAGGTGCTGGTGCAGGCGGGCGTCGAGGAGGCGCCGTCGGTCCTTCTGACGACCAACGACGATGCGATGAACATCTACCTCTCCGTCTACTGTCGGCGGCTCAACCCGGAGCTGCGAATCGTCAGCCGGATCACCTACGAGCGCAATCTCGAGGCGATCCATCGCGCCGGCGCCGACTTCGTGTTGTCATACGCATCGCTCGGCATCGAGCACATCTTCTCGTTGGTACGAGGACGCGAGCTGGTGTTGCTCGGCGAACAGTTCGAGCTGTTTGCCGTGCCGGTTCCGAAGGCACTCTCCGGTAAGACGCTCGCCGAGAGTTCGATCGGAGATCGCACGGGGCTCAACGTGATCGCCCTTCAGGAGGGCGGAGAGTTCGCGACCAATCCGACGGGCGCGCACAGACTGACCGGCGACAGCGAACTCGTCATGCTGGGCAGCGCCGCGCAGCTCGAACGCTTCCACGAAGAGTTCGGCGAATAACGCATCACTTTGTCTGGACCGAGGCGGCGCGAGAACGCGCGACGACGTTTGCGAGGGCCTGGAAGCGCTTGCGGATCCCCACTTCATCGGCCAACGCGAGCGGTACGCTCTGGCGGTTGACGGTCTTCTCGGCGCCGACACGCTGGCCGTCCTCGTCGAAGGCGAGCCTCGTGATCACCTCGTCGCGCGCAGGGAGCCGGTCCGCCCCGACGTCGCGTGGCCGGATCCGCAACGACTCGAAGTAGACGAGCCGGTCGTCGTGCACGTAGTAGCGATTGCGTCCGGTCCCGCCCGGTTCCCCGTAGCGGGCCTGCTCCTCGATCAGCCGGAGTTCCCCGCTCTCGAGGAACGCCGCGACGCGCGCCTCCGTATCGCCGGACGTCACCGTGCCGTCCATCCGGTCGAGCGCCGGCCGCTGGCGATCGACGATCTGCGAATACTGGCGACCGCCGTCGAGGTCCTGGGTCTTGACGATGGTCTGCGGTGCCTGCGGCGTTGGACGCGAAACATTGCGCCCGCGAGCGCCGGGGCCCGAGGCGGCGAGCAATGCACACGCGGCCACGGCGAGGCCGACGGTCTTGGCCGTCCGCCAGGGAACACCGGCGTGGCGCTCGCGAATCCCATCGCGGCGGACTCCATCGCGGCGGGAAGACACGCCGGAAGCCCGGGCTACGTTGCCGCCGTGCCGATACTCCACGATGCCCGCAACGGTAGCGTGCCGCCCCGGGCCCGCGAACGAAACCTGCTGTGCGCCGCGCTGGTCGTGGGGATCGCGCTGTCCGTGGCGCCGGGCTGCGCGACGATCGACCCCGCGCAGCGCGCTGCGGACCTGGCCGCCGCGCGCCTGGCGAACGAGGTGGCCGCACGCGTCGCATCGGGATTCGTCGGCGTCTACGCAAGCCGGCTCCCGGCGGCGTCGGGCTCGGCGCGGGCGATCACGCTCGAGCTGCGCAGCGACGGGCGCGCGCACTTGGTCAGCGTCTATCTCGGACGCGGTCTGCGCGCCGAGAGCGGCCGTTGGTCGGCCACCGGAGACACCCTGCGAGTGGAGTGGAACCGCACCGACGACGCGCTGGTCGTCGCGCCGAGCGAATGGCTCCGCGCGGGCTCCGGACTCGTCCCGTCGTCGTGGGATCGCCGCATCTGGGGCGAGATCGGTCTCCCGCTCTCGCGCTGGGACGCGTCGCGGGCGGCGCGCGCCGGCTGCGCGTGGCGTCCGTTCGCCGACGCCACGCTGGGTCTCCGGCTGCTGGTCGAATCCTGCGGGACTGGGGTGCCGGGCAGTCGTTTCGCCAGCCGGGGCGCCGAGATCGTCGATCTGGCCAAAGCGGGCGACGGAGAGCGGGGCACCCCGGTAATCCAGGTCTTCCAGAAGCCCGCTGGTGAAGCGATCGACGCCGCGATCCGCGCGCGCTTCTTCCCGGAGATGGTCCCGCGGATGCGCAGCGGTTGCCGGGTCCGGCAGGCAACGGAAGGCGACGGAACGGCTCGGAACGGCCGTGAAACGTGGGAGATCGTCCCGACCGAGAGCTACCGCGAGGACACCGCCAAGTGGCGGGCTGCGGAGCCCGACGCGATGGTGTGCGGCCCGTACGGACAGCGGAACGGCCGCGGCTACTTCGAGTTTCACCCCGGCGCCTCGACGACCCGCTACCTGTTCCTCTGGCTCGGCGCCGATGAGCCCCGCTTCGACGAGCACACGATCGAAGTTCTCGACTGAACCCGAGTCCGCTCTCCCTCCGATTCGGGCGTGGCGTTCCGAACGCACTCCTTCGAGACGATGTTCTATGATCGAGCGCTCTGGGGGTTCTCCAGCTAGTTTCTCGGCCTCGAGAGGAATGACCATGATCTTTCAGACCGACGACCTTCGGATCGAACAGCTGCGGCCACTGATCCCGCCGGCCATTCTGATGGAGGAGTTCCCCGTCGGGGAAAAGAGCTCCGAGACGGTGGCTCGGGGCCGCGAGCAGACCCACGCGATTCTCCACGGGGAGGACGACCGACTGATCGTCGTCGTGGGTCCGTGCTCGATCCACGACCCGGACGCCGCGCTCGACTACGCCGGACGACTGCGTGCGGCGGCGGACCGCCACGCCCGCGACTTGCTGCTGGTGATGCGCGTGTACTTCGAGAAGCCGCGGACGATCGTCGGCTGGAAGGGCCTCATCAACGACCCGCATCTCGACGAGACCTTCGCGATCAACGAGGGCCTCCGGAAGGCGCGCGGCTTCCTCGTCCAGGTTGCCGAACTGGGCCTCCCGGCCGGCTCGGAGTTCCTGGACCCGATCTCCCCGCAGTTCATCGCGGATCTCGTCTCGTGGGGCGCGATCGGCGCCCGGACGTCGGAGAGCCAGGTGCATCGGGAGCTCGCGTCGGGTCTCTCGATGCCGGTGGGGTTCAAGAACGCCACCAACGGCAACGTCCAGATCGCGATCGAGGCGATCCTGTCGGCGCAACACCCGCATCAGTTCCTGTCGGTCACGAAGCAGGGGGTCGCGGCGATCGTGTCGACCCGCGGGAACCTCGACTGCCACCTGATCCTGCGCGGCGGGAGCGACGGGCCCAACTTCGATCCGGAAAGCCTGGCGCGGATCGGCGTAGCCCTCGGCAAAGCCGGCCTGCCGGATCGGGTGATCGTCGACTGCTCGCATGCCAACAGCTCCAAGGACCCCGTGCGCCAGGCAGACGTGGCCCGAGCCGTCGCGAACCAGGTGGCCGACGGCAACCGATCGATCATCGGGCTCATGCTCGAGAGCTTCCTGGAGGAGGGTCGGCAGGATGTAAAGCCCGGTCAGCCGTTGATCTACGGCAAGAGCGTCACCGACGCCTGCATGAGCTGGGAGCGCACCGAGCCGCTGCTCGAAGAGCTGGCCGCCGCGGCGCGGGCGCGCCGCCAGCGCCGGCCGGAGGACTGAAGCCCGGGCAATTTGGTCTGGCCGGAGCCATCTGCTAACTCTCGGCGCCTTCGAATTCACCACCTCGGCTCCCGCAGAGGTCTCCAGGATCCCGCCTGGCGGCCCGTCAGGTCGGGAGCCCGAGCAGGGGCCCTGCGCCCGCTGCTTCGTTCACGAGGAGGACTCCATGCGGGAATACGACACGACGATCATCGTCCAGCCGGAGATCACCGAGGACGCGCGCGAGACGCTGATCGCGCGTCTGCGCGGCGTTCTCGAACGCGCTGGCGCCGTCCCCCTCGAGGTCGACGACATGGGCAAGCGCAAGCTCGCCTACGAGATCCGGCGCTTCCAGAAAGGCCACTACCTGTCGCTGTTCTATGCCGACAGCGGCAAGGCCGTCGCGGAGCTCGAACGCGCGCTGCGGCTCGACGAGTCGATCCTGCGCTTCTTGACGGTCCGGCAGGACGGCGCCGTCACCGACATCGAGGCGCGCAAGGCGAAGGCCGTCGACCTCGAGAAGCTGCGCCACGAGAAGGCGGCCGAACGCGCGGTGCGCGAAGCCGAGGAGCGCGCGGCGCGCGAGACGACGCGTCTCAGCGAGGAGTCCGAGCAGCGCGATCGCGATCGGGACGACGACGGCGAGAACGATGATCGCGTCCGCTCTCGCGACGACGACGACGATGATGATGATGATGATGACGACGACGACGAAGAGGGCGGCAACCGCTCGCCCGCGGGGGAGTAGGCGATCATGCGCTCCGTCGACGTGATTCTGAGCGAAGACGTGCCGAGCCTCGGTGACGCCGGCGATCTGGTGTCGGTGAAGCCGGGCTTCGCCCGCAACTATCTCCTGCCGCTCGGCAAGGCCGTGGCCGCGACGGCGGCCAACGTGCGCGAGCTCGAGCACCAGAAGCGCGTCATCGCCGACAAGCTCGCGCGCGAGCGAAAGCAGTTGGCCGCGGAGCGCGACAAGGTGCACGGCCAGGTGGTCGAGTTCAGCGCGCAGGCGGGCGAAGAAGGCAAGCTGTTCGGCTCGATCACGACACTGATGATTGCCGAGAAGCTGGCAGAACGCGGTCTCGAAGTGGACCGACGACGCATCGCGCTGGCTGACCCCATCAAGGACGTCGGCGAGCACGCGGTGACCGTGAAACTGCATCGGGAGATCGAGGCGACGATCACCGTGAAGGTAGTCGCCGCGAACTGAGGACACGGCCCCGGAGGCCGGCTTCGTGTTACAGTTCGGAACACCCCGAACCACACGAAGGAAGCAGCGTGGCGCCTCCCTCGACCCGTTCTCACGGGTCCTCCACGGACTTCACGCCGACGGCTGGCGGGACCCGTCGGTCCCGGCGCGCAGCCGCGAACGACGGGATCGATCCCGCGCGCGCGTTCGTCGGGCGCGTCCCCCCGCACGATCTCGAGGCCGAGAAATCGGTCCTGTCCGGACTGCTGCTTCACAACGAGTCGATCCACGCCGTCTACCTCGAAGTCAAGCCCGAAGACTTCTATCACCCGGCACACAGCATCGTGTTCGAGGCGATGCATGCTCTCTACGAGTCCAACTCGCCGGTCGATCTGCGAACGCTCTCGGACTACCTGGTCAATCACAAGCTGCTGGATCGCGTCGGCGGAGCCGTCGCGCTCGCGGAGATCTCGGACTTCGAGACGACCGCCGCGCACGTCGTGCACCATGCGCGGATCGTCCGCGACAAGGGAATCAAGCGACGGCTGATCGCCACTGCCACCGAGATCGTCGAGCTGGGCTTCGACGGCGGCGATCGTGCCGACACGCTGCTCGACCAGGCCGAGGGACGCATTCTCGAGATCGGACGCCAGAACGCCCGCGAGACCTTCCGCAGCCTGCAGGACGAGATGCAGAGCACCTTCGACTACGTCGACGCCATCATGGGCCGCGGCGGCGAGCTGACGGGGGTGCCGACCGGCTTCAAGCAGCTCGACGAAAAGACCGGCGGGCTGCAACCCGGTGAGCTCTTCATCCTGGCCGCGCGCCCGAGCATGGGCAAAACGGCGTTGGCGCTGAACATTGCGCGCAACTCTGCGGTGCTGTTCCGGAAGAAGGTCGCGATCTTCTCGCTCGAGATGACGGCGCAGGCATTGGTGCTGCGCCTGCTCTCCGCCGAGGCCGAGGTGGACCAGTCCCGAATCCGCAGCGGCTATCTGACCACCCACGACTACAAGCGCCTGCGCGATGCCGCCAGCTCGATCGGCCACGCCGATCTGTGGATCGACGACTCCGGCATGATCACCGTGCTCGAAATGAAGGCGAAGTGCCGGCGCATGAAGAAAGAACGCGGACTCGACATGGTCATGGTGGACTACCTGCAGCTCGCCCACGGCGACGGCCGCAACGAACGCCGCGAGCAGGAGATCTCCGAGATCAGCCGCGGCCTCAAGGCGTTGGCGAAGGAACTCGAGATCCCGGTGGTGGCCTTGTCGCAGCTGAACCGCGGTCCGGAGAATCGCCCCGGAAAGGAGAAGCGGCCGATGCTGGCGGATCTGCGCGAGTCCGGCGCGATCGAGCAGGACGCCGACGTGATCGCCTTCATCTACCGGGACTGGTTCTACAACCGCGACGACCCGGCCACCGAGAACATGGCCGAGCTGATCATCGCGAAGCAGCGGAACGGACCCACCG
This sequence comes from uncultured Spirochaetales bacterium, assembly GCA_964403735.1. Lineage (GTDB taxonomy): Bacteria > Myxococcota_A > UBA9160 > UBA9160 > PR03 > CAADGG01. Next base: position 8,969 of record CAYOHN010000068.1, read on the forward strand.
GGACCATCGAGTTGACGTTCCTCGATCGGCTGGCGCAGTTTCGCGATCGCTCGGCGCACCACGACGACACCGGGAGCGGACCGCCAGTTGGCGGCAGCGGCTTCCTGCCGCCGGACGACGGCTTCGAATCGGGCGACTTCCTGTAGTGTCTCCGGCGTTGCGCAAAGCGCGCGCACTACGGCCCGGCGGGACGATCGGCATCGCAGCACCGGCGGCGGCCGTCGACCCGGACCTGCTCGCCGCGGGCGAGGAGCGCTGGCGACAGCGGGGCTTCACCATCGGCCATCGGGACGACCTGCTGGCCCGGCATCGCTATCTGGCCGGTGACGATGCGCGCCGCGCTGGCGAGGTGATGGAGCTGGTCTGCGATCCGAAGGTCGACGCCATCGTGTGCGCGCGCGGTGGCTATGGATCGCCGCGTATCCTAGAACGACTCGACGCCGCGGCCGTCCGAAGCGCACGAAAACCGCTGGTCGGTTTCAGCGACGTCACGGCCCTGCTGCTGTGGCAGCGCCGCGCCGCCGGCTTGGTCGGTTTCCATGGACCGATGCTGGATCGCGGCGGCGATCTGCGCGACGACGAGCTGGATGCGCTGGTGGCCGCGCTCACCGGCACTTCCACGCCTCGGTCCGCCTGGCATGGCCAAGAGGGCGCCGGCGGTCGCGCCGAGGGGCGCCTCACCGGCGGCTCGCTGACGATGGTCGTCGGGTCGCTCGGCACGCCGTGGGAGATCGACACGCGCGGGGCGATCCTGCTGCTCGAGGACCGCGGGGAGCGCCCGTATCGCATCGACCGGCTGCTGCAGCAGCTACGCAGCGCCGGCAAGCTCGAACGGGTGGCCGGCGTCGGCCTCGGTCGCTTCGACGGCTGCGACGAGCCGAACGGCTCGGTCACTGCCGCGGAGGTGTTGCTCGAGGTTCTGGACGCGCTGCGCGTCCCTTGGGTCACCGGCCTGCCGTTCGGTCACGGCGCGCCAAACCTGCCGTGGCCACTCGGCGCGCGCGCCCGACTCGACGGCGCGCGGGCCGAGCTCCATGTTCTCGAATCGGGGGTCACTCGCGAGCGATGAAACAGGCGCTGATTCGACGCAAACTGGCAAGGGTGGACCGCGCGCTCGACAAGGCGATCGCAAGTTCGGAGATTCCCGGCGCCGTCGTCCTCGCACGCATGCCGCGCGACGGTGAGGTCATCGAACACTGTTCGGTGCGCGGACTCGCCGCGCTGCGACCCGAGCGCATCGCGATGACCCGCGAGACGATCTTCGATCTCGCCTCGCTGACCAAGCCGCTCGCCACCGCCAGCGCCGTGATGCTGCTGGTGGCGGAAGGCGCGGTCGATCTCGACGAGTTGGTGGCCAAGTACCTGCCGGCAGCCGGCGAGCGCGGGAAGGAGCAGGTGCGTGTCCGGCACTTGCTGACCCATACCTCCGGTCTCAAGCCGTGGCGTCCGTTCCACGAGGCGCTGCTCGAGCGCGAGCGCAAGAAAGGCGAGCGGATCCTCGGGACGCCGGTCGCGAAAGAGAGGATTCTCGAGCGGATCTATCGCTCGACGCTCGTGCACGAGCCGGGCGATGCCGCCGTCTACGGGGATCTCGACTTCATCGTTCTCGGCGCGCTCGTCGAAGCGGTGGCGCAGCAGCCGCTCGACGAGTTCTGCGCGCAGCGGATCTTCGCGCCGCTCGGCCTCGAGGACACCCGCTTCGTCCGGATCGGCGACGGACAGCCGCCGCTCCCGGACGCGATCCGGCGCCGCTGTGCCGCGACCGAGAACTGCCCGTGGCGTGGCCGGATCCTGTGGGGCGAGGTCCACGATCCCAATGCGTCGGCGATGGGCGGCGTCGCGGGCCATGCGGGCCTGTTCGCACCGGCGGACGACGTGATGCATTTCGCGACGGCGCTCCTGGACGTCTGGCACGATCGCGTCGACAACGCATCCGACGTGGCTGGCGTGTTCCCCCGAGCGTGGCTCGAGCGCTTCCTCGCGCGCCAGGACGGACCCGAGGGCGCCACATGGACACTCGGTTGGGACACCCCGACCGCCGGCGCTTCGAGTTCCGGCAGGCATTTCACGCCCGGAGCCACCGTCGGCCATCTCGGTTTCACCGGCACGTCGCTGTGGATCGACCTCGACCGCGAGGCCGTCGTCGTGATGCTGACCAACCGGGTCCACCAGGTCGCCAAGCGCAGCCCGTTCAAGCTCCGAGCGATCGTGCACGATCTGGTCATGGAGTCGTTCCTGGCGGAATGACCAAGTGGGGAGCGAACGGCGTGGGCGCGTCCGATCGTCGGCATCACGGTGAGTCTCGTCGAGGAGGCCAGGAGGAGCGCATGAACGACGTGCTGCCCGGCGAACTCGAACACGTCCACCTGGTTGCCATCGCCGGCACCGGCATGGGCGCGCTGGCCGGGCTGCTGCACGCGCGCGGCCTGCGCGTCACCGGCTCGGACCGCGCCCTGTACCCGCCGATGAGCGAGATGCTGGCCGGCTGGGAGATTCCGGTCGCACTCGACTTCGACGCCGCGCACCTCGAGCCGCGGCCGGATCTGGTCGTGATCGGCAACGCGGTGCGCGCGGACAATCCGGAGGCGCGCGCCGCCATTGACGGCGGGCTGCCGATCCGTTCCTTTCCCGACGCGCTGTACCAGTTCGCGATGGCCGACCGACACTCCGTGGTGGTAGCGGGGACGCACGGGAAGACTACCACCGCGAGCCTGCTCGGCGCCGTGCTCACCGGCGCGGGCCTCGACCCCTCGGTGCTGGTGGGCGGTGTTGCACTGGACTTCGACGGCCCGTTCCGCGATGGCACCGGGCCACACTTCGTCGTCGAGGGCGACGAGTACGACACCGCTTTCTTCGACAAGACCCCGAAGTTCCTGCACTACCACCCGCGCACGCTGCTGCTGACGTCCGTCGAGTTCGACCACGCCGACATCTACCGCGATCTCGACCACGTAAAAGAGGCCTTTCGAACGCTGATCCACGGCATGCCGGCGGACGGGATGATCGTCGCCGCACTCGACGACGAGCACGTGTGCGATGTACTGGACGGCGCTCGCTGCCGAGTGGTCGGGTACGGCGTCGGCTCGGGCGAACACGGGTTTCGGGCGCTGGACCTGGAAGCCGGACCGGACGGCACGTCGTTCCGCGTGCTGCGCGACGAGAGCGAGCTCGGCCACGCGACCGTGCCTATGTACGGTCGGCACAACGTCGCCAACGCGCTCGGTGCACTCGCGACCGCCATCGGGCTGGGGGCGCCGTTCGCGGCGACCGCCGCCGCGCTGGCTCGCTTCCGAGGCGTGCGGCGGCGCCAGGAGGTGCGCGGCCACGCTCGCGGCGTCACGGTACTCGACGACTTCGCGCACCACCCGACGGCGGTCCGCGAGACGGTGGCCGCGATGCATGCGCGCTTCCCGGGTCGGCGGCTCGTCGCCGTGCTCGAGCCGCGCTCCAATACGAGCCGCCGCGCGCTCTTCCAGCGGGACTTCGTCGAGGCGCTGGCGGGTGCCGAGCGCGCGATCATCGCCGTCGTTCCACCCGAGCCGCTATACAGCAACACAGGCGCTGTCAGCGAGTTTCTGGATGCGGGACAACTTGCGGCTGATCTGTGCGCTCGTGGCGTCGACGCCGAGGCGATCGACGGGGTCGACGCCATCGTCGAGCGGCTCGCCGCGACGTGCCGCGAGGGGGACGTGGTGCTGGTGATGAGCAACGGGGACTTCGGGGGGCTCTGGGGCAAGCTTCTCGCGCGGCTCGGCGACGGATAGCAGCACGTGAGTCGCCTCCAGCTCCGCCTGCGTTTTCCCGACGACCACTCGCTGGGACCCGGCAAGGTGGAGCTGCTCGAAGCGGTACAGGCGTGGGGCTCGATCTCCGCCGCGGCCCGCTCGATGGAGATGGCGTATCGACACGCATGGGTGTTGATCGACGACTTGAACCAGCTGTTCGGAGCTCCCGTGGTCGTCACCGCCACGGGCGGGCGAGCCGGCGGCGGCGCCCGTCTCACGCCGCTCGGCGAGGAAGTGGTCCGGCGCTATCGAGCGATGGAGCGCCGCGCCGCACGCGCCGTTGCCGGCGAGCTGGCTGCGCTGGAGGCACGGATCGGCCGCGGCGCCTCGTCGCGCACTCGCGCGTTCCGGAAGGCATCGCGCCGTCGTCCCCGCTGAGCGCTCCAGCGGCGGTGAGGAAGGTCAGGAGCGAGAGCCGTCGACGCTCCAGATGCCGGAACCCTGCGCCGCGATGAACAGGAACACGAAGCAGTAGAGGAGTGCCAGCTCCCCGCCGTTGTTCAGCGGAAACAACGCCTTGGTGCCATGCGCCATCCAGTACGCGGCGGCCATCAGACCGCTGCACAGGAACGCCGCCCAGCGAGTCATCAGACCGATCATCACCAGCACGCCGCCGAAGAGCTCGATCGGGCCGGCCACGAACGTGATGAACGCCGGCGTACCATCCATCGCTGGCGCGGGAAAGCCGAACAGCTTCTGGGTTCCGTGCCAGAGGAAGAGCAATCCGGTGACGATTCGCACCAGAGCGTAGGCCTGGGGTGCGTAAGGCTGCAGGAAGGTTGCCATCGTGTTGCTCCAGA
>CAYOHN010000069.1:0-13498 GCA_964403735.1 uncultured Spirochaetales bacterium
GGTTATGCCGCGACGCAGCTTCAGGAACGCGGCCCCCGGGAACGCAACGCCGCCCTGATGACCCGTTTGATCGCGATCGGCAACCGGATCCTGGCGCAGAGCGCGGCGATGGGTGCACTTCCCGTGCTCTACGCAGCGACGGCGCCGGATGTCCGCGGCGGCGACTACTTCGGCCCGAGCCGCGGGTTCGAACTCTGGGGTCCCCCCCGGCGCGTCGGTGCAACCACACGCGCCCGGGACGAAGGAGTCGCGAAACGGCTCTGGTCCGTCTCCGAGGAACTCACGGGCGTCCACTACGGCGCTTTGGAGTGACCCCTCCCCGGCCGCGACGCGGTGCGCCGCGGCTGGCAGGGGGGTGCGGAGGTCACCCGAGCGGAACGACCGTCGACCACACCGGGCTCCGCCGCATGCCAGCCGCGACGCAACCGGCAGTCTGCGCGCCGGGCGTGACAGGGTGGGTCACAGGACCCGCGGACTCCCGAGTTCCTCTCCTATCCGTCAGTCGGCGAACAGGGCATGCAGAGCCGACGCCTGTCGCCGCGCATCGGCTTGGCCGAGATCCACCAGTTCGGCGGTCAGGCAGCGATCGAAAAGCAGGTAGGACAGGAGATCGGCTTCCTCGAGGGGAACGCCACGCAGCGCGGCGCGACTCAGCAGCGCTGGGAGTCCGCCGAAGGTTCCCGCTTTCGAGCCGCGTCGAAAGCAGTCCGCGGCCAGGCGTCCCACGTCGGTGCTCGGACGGACCACCGCTGTTTCGACGCGCCGGTAGCCGAGACCCCGCTGCGCACGAACCGTCTCGTTGATCCTGGGCATGAACTCGTCGCCAAAGGCGCTCGTGCCGGTTGCAAGAATCGCATTCACCAGATCGAGCCGCTGCATTTCCACCTCGAGTTGATCCAGCATCATCGCGTCCAGCACCTTTCCGAGCAGGAACGCCGGCTGGGTGATTGCCTCCTCTGGATAGACCCGTTCGGGGGCGCCCGGAGACGGAATGTGCTTGAGCGCAATCACGAGAATCCGATCACACGCGAGACGCAGCGCCGGGGAGAGCGGAGTGTTCATCCGGAGTCCACCATCCACGTAGAAGTGTCCGCCGACGCACACCGCTGGAAACAGGAAGGGAATGGCAGCCGACGCGCGAACGTGAGCGGGCCCGACCTCTGCCCGAATCGCTCGCGCATTGGGGTCGAACTCCCACGGCTCCGGATCCGCCAGCGGCCCATCGAGAAACACCGTACAGCGTCCGGAGCGGACCTCCGTACACGAGATGCACAACGCACGTCCGGAGCCGCGCCGGAGATTCTCGGGCAGCCCGTCCCAGGGGATTCTCTCGACGACGATGCGCTCCAGAGGCGCCACGTCGACGAGACCTCCGATCACCTCCGTGCCTTGTCCTCGGCGCGGGCGACGAAGGCGCCGCGTGAGGCCGAGCGCGCGCATCGGAACGCCGAACAGATCCGCCGCCGAGAAGCGCACGACATCGGCGAGTTGCATCTTTCGCCAGGTCTCGGCGAGACGCGACGCCCGCTCGGCGCCGGGCAGGTGCGCGCTGGCCGCGGTATAGGCAGCGTGAATCGCACCGACCGAGGTGCCACTGATGACATCGAAATCGGTGCCCGGCGGCAACGTGGGGACGACTTCCTCGAACAAATAGGAAAGAACGCCCGCCTCGTATGCTCCCCGCGCTCCTCCGCCGGAAAGAACGAGGCCGATCCGGCGCGGGCGAGTCAACCGCAGATCCGATCGCCTCTGGTCCGCTCACGCTTTTCACCGCGCCGATCGTCCCGCGAGAGCATTGCGAAGCTCCTCCGAGCCAGGAGCCTATCGCGATCTCCGCGCCGTGCACCGATTCTCGTCACACACGCGGGCCGAGCGCTCGACCCCGGCCCGAATCAAGCCACGTCCGCGTAGGATTCGAGCGCGCTGGCAAGATGATCGACCTTGCCACCATCCCGGAGCCGCTCGAGTGCGCGCGCCTCGATCTGGCGCACGCGTTCACGCGACAGCCCCAGCCGCTGACCGATGACCTGCAGAGTCTGCGCCGGCTCGCCACCGAGTCCGAAGCGACTCTCGATGACGACTCGTTCGCGCGGTTCGAGCTCGTCGAGTACGGCGTGCATGCTCCTCTCGATCTTGACGCGATCGAGATCCTCGCCCGGGTCGGCGAGATCCTCGTCGGCGAGCGCATCGTCCACGGTCAATGAGTCCGTGCCTGCGAGTGGGGAGTGGGTGGAGACGATCGTCGTCATCGTCGAAACGAGCCGATCCATCTCGACGGGCGTGATTCCGAGTTCCTCGGCAATTTCCGCGCGGCCCGGCTCTCGAGTCAGGCGAGTGCGAAGCTTCGCCTCTGCCCGCTTGTACTTGAGCTGCAGATCGTAGACGTGAGAGGGGGCGCGAACCGTTCGAGAGTGCTTCTGCACCGCGCGGATCATCGCCTGGTGGATCCACCAGGCCGCGTAGGTCGAGAAACGGTGTCCGCGATGATGATCGAACTTTTCGACCGCTCGAATCAGCCCGATGTTTCCTTCCTGGATCAAATCCAGGAACGGAACCCCCATCCCTCGGTATTGCTTGGCGAACTTGATCACGAGCTTCAGATTGTGCCGAACGAATTCCTGCTTGGTGCTCTCGTAGGCGCGGAACTCCGCATCGGCCTGCTCGGCAAGAGCTCGTTCGCGCGCACGAACGCGAGTCCGCCGCCCAACGGACAGCAGCGTGCGGCGTGCTTCCTGCCAGGCATCGACGATGCCTTCGAAGGCCAGTTCGCCCGCACGCAGACTCGCCGTGATCTTCCGTTCGAGCCGATCCACCTCCGACCGCTCGGCCGCTCCGCGCCCGAGCTTCTCGAGCCGACCGAGGAGCCGCTCCACCGCCCCGAGCGAGTGATCGATCTCTGCCGAAAGATCCCGCTTGGAGCCATCGAGATGGTGGCGTGAGAGCGTCGCCGTGACGTAGCCACCGTTCTTGCGTTCGCGCCAACGGGCCACGACCACGGCAGCCGTCGCCGGCAGACTGAGGGCGGCATCGAGGAACTGGTTCCGGTGGAGTTCGAGTGCTGCTGCCAACTCGAACTGCTGTTCTCGGGTCAGAATGGGCGTGGCCGAGATCGACCGGAGGTACGAGACGAGGGCGTCGGCGGGACCACCAGCCTGAGTTTCGCGTGCCGTCGGCAGAGTTTCCTCGTCCCGCACGCCCCTCGTGGGCGATTCGGAGGCCTCGAAGGGAGACACTGCCAATTCTGCCTCGGGATCCCAGGTTCGGATTTCGCGATCCATCATGTCGAACTCCATCGGGTTCATATAGAACTCACTGTTGGGCGCGCATCGGAAGGGTTCCCATCAGGCTGCCCCGAAGAAGGCGGTCCCGCAGCACGGGATCGATCGGGCGTTCCCCAAGCCAGATCGAGAAGTAGGCAGCCGCGAAATCGGCTCCGGGTATGACGGTGAGCGGGCGGCCGTTCTTCGAAAGTTCCGTTCCGGCACCGGGTCGGTAGTCGATCGCGTAGCGGTCACCGGGCTCGACTGATTCGTAGGCCGCATGCAACTCGTCCAGACGAGATCGAAGCGTCTCGAGAGTCCCCTTGCTCAGATTCCGCTCGAGCAGATCGTCGGCGGCGCGGCCGAGATCTTCGGCGCGGATCGCCCGGAAGTATTCGATTTCGAGACGCTTGGGGACGTCCCCGAGGACATCTCCCGGTGAGGTCATGGGGGGCAGATACAGCGCGGAGACAAAGGCTCGAAAGAGACTCCGCCAGCGCAGGAGGGCTGTCCCGCGGAGATCCAGACGCTCGCTCCGCGCTTGGATCTCGGTTGCAAAGCGGACCCCTTCGACGTCGATGAATCCGGCCGCCTCGGCTTGCCGAACCGAGACTCCAGCAGCGATGAATCCAGTCACAAACGCTGCTGCCAGGGCGAGTCTTCGGGAGGCGTCGGGTTGAAGCATGACCTGAGTATTCATCGGATCGCTTTTGTTGTCAAGGTTTTTTCTAGTGCAGATATGAACAATGCGCAGAGATTCTCGGAGCGAGATTCCAGAAGGTTCCGAGGGCTCCCTGGATTCGCGAGCTGCAAATGATTTAAAGATTCCTTCCAGAGTTTTCCTTGACAGCTCTCGCGGTATTTCTAGCCTCCCTATCACCCGGGGGGATTCATTCGTGAAGCGGATCGGAATCGTCGGAGCCGGTGTCTCGGGGCTCGTCGCCGGATTTCTTTTGCACCGTCGCCACGATCTGACGATCTTCGATGCATCCGATTGGCTCGGTGGGCACATCCACACGGTTCCGATTTCGATCGCCGGTCGGCGCTGGCCGGTCGACACCGGCTTCATCGTCTACAACGAGCGCACGTACCCGCAGTTCTGCCGCCTGCTCGATGCGTTGGAGGTGCCGTCGAATCCGACAGAAATGAGTTTCAGCGTCCGCTGCGAGACGACCGGCCTCGAGTACAGCGGGGCGTCTCTCGATGGGCTCTTTGCGCAACGATCGAACTTGCTTCGGCCAAGCTTCTGGATGATGCTCCGCGACATCCTGCGCTTCTGGCGGGATGCACGTGCGCTGTTGGCGCGGCCCGATCCGAAAATGACGCTCGGAAGCTTCCTCGACGGCCGTGATTACTCTCGTCAGTTCATCGAGCAGCATCTCTTGCCGATGGGAGCTTCGATCTGGTCCTTGGATGCACGGCAGATGCGTCACTTTCCTGCCGTCGCGTTCGCCGGCTTCCTCGAAAACCACGGACTGCTCCAGTTACGAGATCGACCCGTTTGGCGGGTGATCCGCGGCGGCTCCGCTCGCTACGTCGAACGCCTCGTCGCGCCGTTCCGGGAACGGATCCACCTGCAGACTCCGGTTCGGCGAATTCATCGGCGCCCCGACGGTGTCGAGATCGTCGTGGGAACTGGCGAGCAGTACTGGTTCGACGAAGTCGTGATCGCCACGCACAGCGACGAGGCACTCGCCCTGCTCGCAGACCCGTCCCCGGCAGAACGCGACGTCCTCGGCGCGATTCGCTATCAGCGCAACGATGTCGCCCTGCACACTGATGACGGTCTCCTGCCCCACCGTCGACGCGCCTGGGCGAGCTGGAACTACCACCTCCCGCGGAATCCGCGCGATGGCGTCGCGCTCACGTACGCGATGAACCGGCTCCAGGGTTTGGACGCTCCAGAGCAGATCTGTGTCACATTGAATCGATCCCGAGACATCGACCCCAGTCGCATATTCGGACGCTTCGTCTACGCGCACCCGCTCTTCGACCTCGCCGCTCTCGAAGCGCAGACGCAATGGTCGGCGCTCAGCGGGCACAATCGGACTCATTACTGCGGGGCGTACTGGGGTCATGGATTCCACGAAGATGGTGTGCGCAGCGCCCTGGCTGTGGCCGCCTCGTTCGGACTCGGGCTCTCGTGATGCACAGCGCCCTCTACGAAGGCAGCGTCTCGCATCTGCGCCTCGAACCATTTCGTCGCAGCTTCCGGAGCCGCCTGTTGATGGTCTATCTCGATCTCGACGAGCTGGATCGTGTCTTCGCCGGGCGTTGGTTCTGGGGGATCGAGAGACGGGCCCTGCTCGGCTTTCGGCGAGCGGATCACTTCGGGAACCCCGACGAACCGCTGGACAGTGCCGTTCGGAGTCTCGTAGCACTCAGGACAGGAGAGAGGCCGACGGGACCGATCCGATTGCTGACCCAGCTCCGCTCGGCCGGCTTCGCCTTCAATCCGTTGAGCTTGTACTATTGCTACGCGCCCGGTGGCACGGATCTGCACACGATCGTCGCCGAGGTCACGAACACGCCCTGGGGCGAGCGGCACTGCTACGTCCTGCCGGCGCGCGACGCCGAGCGCCGCGGCGATCAGCTCTCGTTCCGCACGCCCAAGGAACTCCATGTATCGCCGTTTCTCGGCATGAACGTCGATCATCACTGGCGCCTCCGTCCTCCGGGTCGGCGACTCTCGCTCACGATCACGGACGAGAATGCCGGCGGGAAGCAGTTCCTCGCGGCGTTGGATCTCCACCGCCGGGAGATCGATGGCGCGGCACTGGCCCGGGCTCTGCGGATCCGGCCCCTCCCCGGACTCCAGACCATCGCCGGGATCTACCTCCACGCGCTGCGCCTGTGGCTGCGCGGCGCACCCTACTTCCCCCACCCGCGGGTGCCCGCCGCGGATCCCCGAATGAGGACCTCGTGAGTGAGTCTGCTCTGACCCCTTCTTCGCATGTCCACGCCGACGCGAGGCGCACACCGCGGGCCGGTTGGCTGGCTCGGCGCAGTCGCCAGCTCGTCTTTCGCCGGCTGGAATCGCTCGCGGTCGGCCGCATCGTCGTGAGAGAGGCCGATGGTGAGTTCTCCTTCGGCGGCAACGCTCACTCGCGATTGCAGGCGGAACTCGTCATCGACGACCCGGCGTTCTACTCCGCTTTGGCGCTGGGCGGCACGCTCGGCGCCGCGGAGTCCTGGATCCGCGGGGAATGGCACTCGCAGCACCTGGCGACGCTGGTCCGAATTCTGCTGCACAACCAAGAGGCGATGTCCGCACTCGAAGGCGGCGCCGCGTGGCTCGCCGACCCGGCGAGGCGGATCCTTCACGCGCTGCGGCGAAACACCCACCGCGGGAGCCGGCGCAACATCGCCGCGCATTATGACCTCGGCAACGACTTCTTCGAAGCCTTCCTCGACCCGACGCTCAGCTACTCGTCGGCGGTCTTCTCCGACGCGGGAATGACCCTGGAGGGCGCCCAGTACGCCAAATACGAGCGCCTGTGTCAGAAGCTGGCGTTGCGGCCCGACGATCATCTGCTCGAGATCGGCACCGGCTGGGGAGGCCTCGCGCTGCATGCGGCCTCTCGGTTCGGATGTCGCGTCACGACGACGACGATCTCGCGTGCGCAGTATGAACGCGCCTCCGTACGGATCGCCCGCGCGGGCCTCTCCGATCGGATCACCCTGCTCTTCGAGGACTATCGCGAGCTGCGTGGCAACTTCGACAAGCTGATCTCCATCGAGATGATCGAGGCCGTCGGCCACGCCTATCTCGACGAGTATTTCCGCACGTGCAGCGAGCGGCTGGTCCCGAGCGGACGGATGGCACTGCAGGCGATCGTGATCACCGAGCAGTTCTACGAGAGCGCTCGGCGGAGCGTCGACTTCATCAAACGCTACGTCTTCCCGGGCGGCCACCTGCCCTCCGTCGGAGCGATCGCAAGTAGCATGGCGAGAGCCACCGATCTGCGGTTCGCCCATCTCGAGGATCTGACGCCTCACTACGCGGAAACGCTGCGGCGATGGTGCGAGGGGTTCCTGGCCAAACACGATGACCTGCGTGCTCTCGGCTATGACGAGCCGCTGTTACGCCTCTGGGAGTTCTATCTGCGCTACTGCGAAGGCGGCTTCGAGGCGCGCCACATCGGGCTGTTGCAACTCGTCCTCGACAAGCCGGCGTCGCGGATGACGGTGCCGGTTTCGCATTCCGTGGCGGATCTGCCCGTCTCCAGCGCGTGAGGGCCGTCCCGCGCACGGCTGCCGTGATCGGAGCGGGGATGGCGGGCCTCGCCTGTGCGCAAAAGCTCCAGGACGCTGGAGTTCGAGTCCTCGTCGTGGACAAGGCGCGGGGAGCTGGCGGGCGCCTGACGACGCGCCGCCACCCGCCATACGCTTTCGATCATGGCGCCCAGTATTTCACAGCACACGGGCCGACGTTCCAGCAAGAACTGCGAGGGTGGATCACGGCCGGCTGCGCATCGCCTTGGTCCGGCGCTGTCGGATCGCTCCTCGAAGGAGAGATCCGGATCGAAGAGACGCCGCGCCCGCGCTTCGTCGGGATGCCGAGCATGAGTGCGATCGGACGGCACCTCACCGGTAGGCTTTCGCTGCAGCTGCAGACCCGGGTCGCCGCCGTGGAAGTCGCGGTCGGCGGCGGATGGCAGCTCCGTGTCGATACGGGCGCGACGATCGGGCCGTTCGATGCCGTCGCAGTGGCAGCACCCGCGCCACAGGCCGCGCCGCTCCTCGCCGAGGTGCCAGCCCTGGCCGCGCGCGTGGCGAGCATCGAGATGGCTCCCTGCATCGCAGCGCTGGTGGCATTCGCGAAGCCGGTACCGTGCGCAGCGGATGGTGTCTTCGTCAAGGGATCAGCACTCGCCTGGGCGGCTCGCAACGGGAGCAAGCCCGGCAGGCCCGTCGACGAATGTTGGGTCCTCCATGGCGCGGCCCGATGGAGTCGAACCGTGCTCGAGGACGAGCCGGCAGTCGCTGCGCGCCGACTGCTCGAGGAGTTCGCTGCCGCGGTCGGCGGATCCCTGCCCGCGAGCCTTCACTGCGATGCGCATCGCTGGCGCTTTGCGCTCCCGGAGACACCGATCGGCGAAGCCTACCTCTGGGACGCCGAACGCCGTCTGGGCGCTTGTGGAGATTGGTGCCTAGAGGGCCGCGTCGAAGCGGCCTTCGAGAGCGGCAGACGACTTGCGCAGCGAATGTCTGGCGCCGATGGCGCCACTGCCGGGGACTCGATACCCTGAAGGGTCGCGCCCCGAGAGGAGTCGAGTCATGGCCGAGGCCCCCGCGATCAACCAGTTGCACCAGCTCGATCGAGAGCTCGAGACGATCCTCGCCTCGTTCGACACCAACTACGTGTGGAACTACGGCAGCGTGAAGGAAGGCCTGCGCGATCTTTACGAAAAGGCCAAGCGCGACCAGTGGAACGGCACCACCCAGCTCGCCTGGGATACGAACGTCGATCCCGAGAGCGAGATCATTCCGCAGAACATCAATCCGATCGCGGGCTACGGGCCGTTCCAGAAGCTCAACGAGAAGGAACGGGCGAAACTCCGCCACGCGCAGATCGCCCTGCAGCTCTCACAGTTCCTGCACGGGGAACAGGGCGCCCTGATCGTCGCCTCCCAGCTGGTGGGCGGCGTGCCGTGGATGGACGCCAAGTATTACGCCGGGACCCAGACGATGGACGAGGCTCGCCATGTCGAGGTCTTCAGCCGATACCTGCACGACAAGCTCGAGTGGGAATGGCCGATCAACGAGAGCTTGAAGGAGCTGCTGGACGCGACGATCCAGGACTCGCGCTGGGACTTCAAGTATCTCGGCATGCAGATCATCATCGAGGGCCTGGCGATGGCCGCTTTCGGGAATCTGTTCCAGCTGAGCCAGGAGCCGCTGCTGAAGGAGCTTCTGAAGTACGTGATGAAGGACGAGTCCCGCCATGTCGCCTTTGGCGTGCTGTCGCTGCGCAACCACTATCAGGACATGCCGGCCAACGAACTCGGGGATCGCGAGGACTTCATCATCTACGCTTGCGAGCTGATGCGGGATCGCCTGGTCGGCGATCAGCTCGCCGATGCGATGGGCTGGAACCGCAAGGAGGTTCAGGCCGTGGTCCTGCAATCGGAACCGGCGCAGATGTTCCGGAAGATGCTGTTCATGCGCATCGTGCCGAACCTCAAGAAACTCGGCCTGCTGACGCCGAAGGTCCGCGAGGCGTTCGACCGGCTCGGCATCCTCCAGTTCGAGGACTTCGACACCGAGGCCGTGGACCGCCAGCTCGGCTTCCTCTGACACAGCGTCGAGAAAGGGGCCGGGTTCGATTCGTCCACGTTTCCGGCCGAGGCCGGAAACGTGGACGAATCGAACCCGGCCCCTTTCTCGACGGCGACTCCCCAGTCGCACCGGTCCGTGGTATCCCTCTCGCCCGTGTCGGAGAACTGGAACAGCGACTTTCGCGCCGCGCTCGGACCCGCCGATCGGGTTCCCGATGTCGTCGAACGGATCGTCGTCGCGGCGCCGCCCGCTCGGACACGAAGCGGGTGACCCAGTCCTGGCAGAACTGGTCAGGCGCGCTCTCGTGCCGCCCGCACGCGCTCGCACTCGTCCGCGACGAGACCGAGCTGGCCACCATCGTCCACGTGGCGGCGCGTCAAGGGCACACGCTGCGACCGCTCGGAGCCGGACACTCCTCGGCGGAACTCTGTACGACGGACGGCGTGCTGGTGTCGCTTGCGCGCTGGACGGGGATCGAGTCCGTCGATCCGGCGGCGGGAACCGCGACGGTGCGCGCCGGTACGGTGCTCCACGACCTCGGACACGAGCTCCACGCGCACGGCCTCGCGCTGCACAATCTCGGCGACATCGACCGGCAGGCGCTCGCCGGCGCGTTGAGCACCGGAACCCACGGCACCGGCGCGACGCTCGCCAATCTGGCGTCCGCCGTGACGGCGCTCCGCCTCGTGACGGCAGACGGCGAGATCCTCGAGCTGCGCGCGGGCCGCCCTGCCGATCGCGACCTGCTGCGCGCGGCGCGGGTGTCGCTCGGCGTGCTCGGCGTCATCAGCACCGTCACGCTGCGCGTCGCGCCTGCGCTCCGAGTACACGAACGCGTCTGGCGCACTTCGCTCGCCGACGCGCTCGCAAACCTGGACGAGCGGATCTCGAGCCACCGCCACTTCGAGTTCTTCTACTTCCCCAAGCACGACTTCGCCGAGTGCAAGGCGATCGATCCGACGGAGTTCCCGCCGGAGTCCGTTGCAGGCCGGGACGGCGAGCGGATCGGATGGAGCCACGAGATCCTGCCATCGGTGCGCGAGCAGAAGTTTCACGAGATGGAGTATTCGGTCCCCGCAGCGCTCGGCGCAACGTGTTTTCGCGAGATCGCGCAGCGGCTCCGCGCCCGACACCCGGAGGTCGTATGGCCGATGGAATACCGCAGCGTCGCGCCCGACGATGCGTTGCTCAGCATGGCGAATGGACGCGACACCGCCGCGATCTCGGTGCATCAGGACGGACGCTTCGCCCACGAGCCGGTGTTCGCCGATCTCGAACCGATCGCCGTCGAGGCGGGCGGCCGGCCACATTGGGGCAAGTGGCATCGTCTCGAAGCCGAGCACTTGGAGCGGGTCTATCCCGAGTGGGAGCGTTTCCAGGCCATCCGCTGGAGCATCGACCCGGGCGGCCTGTTCCTCAGCCCCTATCTCCGACGCCTGCTGGGAGAATCCGTCCCGGAGTCGATTCACGGGCGCCAGGCGGACGACAGCACCGGCGCCGCGTGACGACCCCAATCGATCCGCGGTCGGTGGTGCTGGAAGAGCCCCCCGAGCGTTCCGAAGACCCGTCCGAGCATCACGAAGTCCTCTGGCAGCTTCGTCACCGGATCGTGTTCGACGGCGTGCAGCAGACCCCGGAGCTCTGCCTCGATGTCCTCGCGCGCGAGCCACGCCTCGTCGCCGCCTGCCATCCGGCGGAAGGCGCCGAGCATCGCTTCGGCGAACGCCAACAACGAGTCGGGTCGGCCACTCCGCGTCTCGAATCCGAGCTCCGCAAGGCGCTCGGCGGCGCGCGCGTGATCGCCGAGAAGAACCGCTGCCGCCAGCCCGAGGTACAGCTGCCGCCGCGACGACACGAGCTCTCGGGAGCAGCCGAAATCGAGCACGACGAGCGCGCCGTCGGGCGCCACGAGCAGGTTGCCCGGATGGGGATCCGCCTGGAACACGCCAGCCTCGAGCACCATGCGCAGGTAGGCCTCGAGCAGCAGTCCGAGCGTCTCGTCGACGCGTGCGCCCGCCTCCGCGTCGCCCGCGGCGCGCGCGGCCGTCCATTCGTCGAGCGCATCGGCGATGCGGCGGCCCTCGCAAAACGTCGCCGTGAGCACGCGATCGCCACAGCGCTCGGGCCGACTGCGCGGGACGCGGATCTTCGGGTGGTGGCGGAAGAACTCCTCGACGCGATCCATCACCAGCGCTTCCCGGGCAAAATCGAGCTCCGCAGAGACGGCAGAACGCACCTCTTCGGTGATCGACGACCAATCCGCCTCGGGTAGCAGCGAGCGCGCGCCCGCGACGAAGCCCTCGAGCACGTCGAGGTCGAGATCGAGCAGCGATTCGACGCCGGGCCGGCGGACCTTCACGGCGACCTGCGTTCCGTCAGGCATTTGCGCACGGTGGACCTGCGCGATGCTGGCCGCACCGATCGGCTCGGGATCGAAGGACGCGAAGAGATCTTCGAGCGGCGCTCCGAGGTCCTCTTCGATGACCGCGCGGATCGCATCGAACGGCAATGCGGGCGCGGCGTCCTGGAGCTTCGCGAGTTCCTCGATCCACGCCTCCGGCAACAGGTCCGGCCGTGCCGAGAGCATCTGTCCGATCTTCAGGAACCCGGCACCGTGACGCACGCTGCCTTCCTGAAAGCGGCGCGCATTGTGCGCGTGGAGCACCTCGAGCTCGCCGCGCGCGGCGGTTTCCGACAGGAACGCGGTGCGAATCGCGTGCCAGCGATAGCTCAGCACCACCTGCCCGACGAGCCAGCTCGTCGTGGCGAGGCGCAGCGAGCGATCCGGCAACCGCGACGCCTCTCGCGCCAACGCGCGCGTATCTTCCGTCAATGCGGTCCAGTCCTCGCTGACGCGACGCCAGCCCGCCGTGGCGCGATCGCTGAGGTCTCGCAGGTCCCAGGCCGTGTCCTCGACCCAGCGGAACACGCCGTCGACCGCTCCCAGCCAGGCCGGTCCCCTGCTCGTCCGTTCGCTCACTGGGCGTCTCCTTCCGCGGCCTCGGGTTCGTCGAACTGCGCGAAGCAATCCGCGCACGACCATTCGCGCGACTGCGACGCATCGTCGCTGAGTCCGGCATACACTTCGCTGCCGCGCGCCATCGCCTCGCCGCAGCGCGAGCACTCGGCCGTCCGGTTGAGGACGACGCGATTCCAAGCCCACACGTGAGCCAGCTCCTCACCGTCGGGGTCTCGTGTCGGCTCCCGCCCGACGTCGCGCACGGCACCCGCCACGCGGCGAGCATCGCTCCCGACCTTTCGGACCAGCTCCACCGAGTCGGTGACGAGCTCGTCGACGTTCGACACCACGCCGTCCATGAGCGCGAACGCATCCTCGAGGACATTGCGGACCAGGTGCGACACGGTGAGCCGTCGGCGACGGGCCTCTCGTTTCAGCACGGACTCGAGGTCGCGCGGCACGCGGGTCTGGACGATGCGGTCCTTGGGCGGCGTCTCGTCCGAGGCCGACCCGGGGCTCCGGGTGGGTTCGCTCATCCCTCGTCTCCTCGATAGCGGACCAATCAACGAATATCATACGTCGTCATACGTCGTATGACAAGTCTCGTCCGCATCTGGGAATCTGGGAGTCTGGAAATCGTCCGTCCGAAAGGATCCCGTCTCGGGCCGAAGCGTGTACGATCCGGCAAGCCCAAAGGAGACTCGGCCATGCACGATCTCGTCCTCCGCGGCGGCACCCTCGTCGACGGCACCGGCGAACCGTCCCAGACCGGCGACCTCGCGGTCGACGGCGGCCGGCTCACCCAGGTCGGCGGCCGGGCCGGCGCGGCCCACCGCGAGGTCGACGTCGCGGGGCTGCTGGTCACCCCGGGCTGGGTGGATGTGCACACCCACTACGACGGCCAGGTCACCTGGGATCCGTATCTGACGCCGTCCTCGTGGCACGGCGTCACGACGGTGGTGATGGGCAACTGCGGCGTCGGCTTCGCGCCGGCCCG
>CAYOHN010000070.1:0-4221 GCA_964403735.1 uncultured Spirochaetales bacterium
CATCTTCATCGACGAGATCGACGCCGTGGGTCGCCATCGCGGCGCCGGCCTCGGCGGCGGTCACGATGAGCGCGAGCAGACGCTGAACCAGCTGCTCGTCGAGATGGACGGCTTCGAGTCGAACGAAGGCGTGATCCTGGTCGCCGCGACGAATCGTCCGGACGTCCTGGATCCCGCCCTGCTGCGCCCGGGACGCTTCGACCGGCGCGTGGTCGTGCCACGTCCGGACTTCCGCGGCCGTTTCGAGATCCTGAAGGTCCACACGCGACGAGTTCCGCTCGCCGACGATGTCGACCTCGAGATTTCGGCACGTGGCACGCCGGGGTTCGTCGGCGCAGACCTCCAGAACCTCGTCAACGAGGCGGCACTGCTGGCCGCCCGTCGCGATGCCAACCGCGTCGCGATGATCGACTTCGAGCGCGCGAAGGACAAGGTGCTGCTCGGAGCCGAACGCCGCTCGATGGTGATGACCGATGAGGACAAGCGGATCACGGCCTATCACGAGGGCGGACACGCTCTGGTGGCGATGCTCACGATCGGCTCGGATCCCGTGCACAAGGTGACGATCATCCCGCGCGGGATGGCGCTCGGGGTGACCCAGACCCTTCCGCCCGAGGACCGCTACAACCTCACGCGCGATCAGATCCTGGCGATGATCAAACACGCGATGGGAGGACGCGCCGCCGAGGAACTCGTGTTCGGCCACCTTTCGACGGGCGCCTCGAACGATCTCAAGCAGGCGACCCGGCTCGCGCGGCAGATGGTCTGCAGCTACGGCATGAGCGAGAAGCTCGGTCCGGTCTCCTATGGAGACGACGATCACGACGTGTTCCTCGGCCGGGACTTCGTCTCGCGCAAAGACTACAGCGAGAAGAAGGCCGAGCAGATCGACGAGGAGGTCAGTCAGACGCTGAATGCGCTGTACCAGGAAGCCCGAGAGCTGCTGAGCGAACGCCGGGACGTACTGGACAGGATCGCGGCGGCGTTGCTCGAGCGGGAGACCCTGGACACTGCCGACCTGCGCATGCTGCTGGCCGGGGAAACGCTGCCGCCGCTGGCGATTCCGGGCGACGAGAAGGTCGAGGAGTCGACCGACGAACCGAAGCGCGATTCCCGAGCCGAGCCCCGTGAGGCCTTCCCGGGCAAGAAACTTCCCGATCCCGAGCCGATGCCCGGCTGATTCCTTCGCGGGGAAGGGTCGCCGTGGAGGGCGCCGTGCTCGACACCTCGATCTTTCCGCGCAAGCGCGTGACTCTCGTCGGTGTCCTGAATCTTACGCCCGATTCGTTCTCGGACGGCGGCCGCTGGGTCCAGGAAGAGGGCACGTGCGCCGATGTGGAGGGGGCCGTGCGCGAGGCGTCTCGCCTCGTGGCGGCCGGCGCCCACGTGATCGATGTCGGCGGCGAATCGACGCGACCCGGCGCGGCGGAAGTGGCGGTGCCCGAGGAGATCGCGCGCGTGCGTTCGGTGATCGAAGCCTTGTCCAAGGCGATGCGTGTCCCTGTCTCCATCGATACCCGAAAGGCTGCGGTGGCGCGTGCGGCGCTCGAGGCAGGCGCGTCCGTCGTCAACGACGTCTCTGGTGGCGAGTTCGATCCGGAACTCCTCGAGGTCGCGGCTCGCGCGGATGCGACGCTGATCCTGGGCCACCTCCGCGGTGTTCCTGCCACGATGCAGGACGACCCCCACTTCGACGACGTGCTCGGCGAGGTCGGCGACGAACTCGCCGCGCGGATCGGTCGCGCCGAGGCGGCCGGGGTCCAGACCGGACGCATCGTCGTCGATCCGGGCCTCGGCTTCGGCAAGCGGCACGAGGACAATCTCGCGCTGCTCGCCCGGGTGGGAGAGCTGGTGACCCGGCTGGATCGGCCCGTGCTGGTGGGGCCGTCCCGTAAGTCGTTCTTGGGTCGCCTGACGGGCGATCCCATCGAATCGCGCGACACGGCGACGGTCGCGGCCTGTGCCATCGCAGTATTCGCTGGCGCCCACGCTCTGCGCGTCCACGATGTCGCGGGGGGCGTGCGCGCCGCGGCCGTCGGAACTGCGTTGCGCCAGGCAGCGGGATCCCCCCGGTCGTGATCGAGTACCTCTGGGCCGCGCTGCGCGAGTTCTTCAGCGAGCTGGCCTGGGGCTTCGACCCCTTCCGCGACACGCTGGACATCGCGTTGGTCGCCTTCGGCGTGTACTGGCTGTTGCTGCTGATCCGTGGCACACGCGCCGTGCAGATCCTGGTGGGGCTCATGATCCTTGCTGGAACCAGCCTTGCTTCGCAGGCATTTGGCCTCGGAACCCTCCAGTGGATTCTCGACAACTTCGTGGGGTCTGCCGTCCTCATCATCATCGTGCTCTTCCAGCAGGACATCCGGCGGGCGCTGGCCCGGGTCGGCCGCGGCGTCTTCCGATCCATCACACCGGGCCAGACCAGCCAGATCCTCGAGGACGTCGTCCGGGCCGCCCAGGCACTCGCCAAGCGGCGTCTCGGTGCGCTGATCGTGCTCGAGCGGGAGACGCGGCTCGACGACCTGATCGAGGCCGGCACGGCGCTCGACGCCGCTGTGACCCGGGATCTGCTGATCTCGCTGTTCCTGCCGCTCTCGCCGCTCCACGACGGCGCCGTGGTCATCCAGGACGGTCGGATCGCGTGGGCGGGCTGCGTGTTGCCGCTGACGCTGCGCGAGAAGCTCCCGGAAGGCCTCGGGACGCGCCATCGTGCGGCTGTGGGTGTGACCGAGGAGAGCGATGCCGTGGTCGTCGTGGTGTCGGAGGAGACGTCCGCGATTTCGGTGGTCTACGGCGGCGAGATGGTGCGCGATCTCGATGGTCCCCGGCTGCGGGAAACGCTGCGCGAGATCCTGAGCGGCGGCCGGCTCGAACGTCCGATCACCCCGGGCGAGGTTCGTCCCGGTCTCCCCGAACCGACAACCCATGCAGCGACGCCCGGCAACCGCAGCGAAGCGTAGGAGGTCACGCTCGCCGTGAGAGGCGTCCCGAACATCTTTGCGAATCTCGGCCTCAAGTTCCTCGCGGTGTTCATCGCGCTGTTCCTCTGGATGGTCGCGCGGGGCTCGTCGAGCGTGGAGCGCGGCTTCGACATCCCTGTCACGCTGCACGGGCTGCCCGAGGAATTGGTCGTCGTCGATCAGGGGGCCGATGCGGTCAATGTGCGGGTTCTCGGCACGCTCGTCGCGTTGCGCAACGTGCAGCCGGGAAGCTTCGAGTACGCGGTGGACGTGAGCGGTGCCAAGCCGGGGCGGGCCGATTTCGAAGTGGACCTGTCCCGCTTCGATTTCCCGCGCGGCTCGAGAGTGGTCAGTCGGTCGCCGGCGCAGATCTCGATGCTGTTCGAGCGCAGGGCGACGCGTCCGGTCAAGGTGCGTGCCGATCTCGAGGGGCGTCCGGCGCTGGGCTATCAGATGGGCGCGGTTCGGATCGATCCCCCGCGGGTACGAATCACCGGCGCTCGCTCGGAGGTGCTACGGCTTTCCGAGGTCGTAACCGAAATGGTCGATGTCACCGGAGCGACCGAGACGATCGAGCGCGAGGTGCGGGTCTCGCCGGGCGCGGGCCATGTCTGGGCCGATGACCCCCGGACCGTCAAGGTCCGGGTCGTCATCGAGCCGGAGCCGGCACCTCCAGAACCGCCTGCCGAGCCGGCCGCTGGCTCGGGGGGCACCGCGGGTTCTCGCTGAGGGATTGGCTCGGACTCGAGAAAGGGAAGCGAAGCATGGCAAGCCGGAAGCTGTTCGGCACCGATGGCGTCCGCGGGCGCGCCAACGTCGATCCGATGACGGCCGAAACCGCGCTCGCCTTGGGGCAGGCGGTGAGTCACGTGTTCCGCCGGCGCGGCGGTGACCGGCACAAGATCATCATCGGCAAGGACACGCGGCTCTCGGGCTACCTGTTCGAGAATGCGCTGGTCGCGGGGATCTGTTCGATGGGCGTCGATGTGCTGCAGGTCGGCCCCATTCCGACGCCCGGCATGGCGTTCCTGACGGTCGACATGCGCTGCGACGCCGGTGTGATGATCTCCGCGAGCCACAATGCCTACCAGGACAATGGGATCAAGTTCTTCTCGCACGACGGCTACAAGCTCCCGGACGAGATCGAGTCTCGCATCGAGGACCTGATCGCCAACGGCTCGCTCGCGTCTCTGCGCGCACCGGCCGAACAGGTCGGGCGCGCCAAGCGCATCGACGACGCCGAGGGACGCTACGTAGTGTT
>CAYOHN010000070.1:4231-13336 GCA_964403735.1 uncultured Spirochaetales bacterium
CTGAAGAAGACCTTTCCACGCGAGCAGACGCTCGAAGGGCTGCGCGTCGTACTCGACTGTGCGCATGGTGCCGCCTACAAGGTCGGGCCGACCGTGCTGTCCGAACTCGACGCCGAGGTCTTCGCATTCGGTGTGACGCCCAACGGGCGAAACATCAATGACGACTGCGGCGCCGTCTTCCCCGGTGCGGTCCAGGCCAAGGTCCGCGAACTGCGCGCCGACGTGGGGATCACCCTCGACGGCGATGCCGATCGCTGCATCCTCGTCGACGAGCGCGGGCAGATCGTCGATGGCGATGCCGTTCTGGCGCTCGCGGCACGCGACATGGTCGAGCGCGGGACGCTGAAGGGCGGCGCCGTGGTGGCAACGGTGATGAGCAACCTCGGGCTCGAACGTGCGCTCGAGAAACTCGGCCTCGGTCTCGTTCGAACCGCCGTCG
The DNA here is from genome assembly GCA_964403735.1 of uncultured Spirochaetales bacterium. Taxonomy (GTDB): domain Bacteria; phylum Myxococcota_A; class UBA9160; order UBA9160; family PR03; genus CAADGG01. Next base: position 4,671 of record CAYOHN010000070.1, read on the forward strand.
GCGATCGCTACGTCGTCGAGGGGATGCGGAACGGCGGTTACAACCTGGGCGGGGAACAGTCCGGCCACGTGGTGTTCCTCGACCACAACACCACCGGCGATGGTTTGCTCACGGCTCTCCAGGCCCTCGCCTACATGCGCCGGAAGGAGAAGCCGCTCTCCCAGCTCGTCGCCGACATCGAGCACTTTCCGCAGGTGCTCGTCAACGTGCGCGTGGCCGAGAAGCGCCCGCTGGAGAGCCTGCCCAGCCTGCAGGCGATCGTCCAGAAGGTCGAGAAGGCGATGGATGGTCGCGGACGCGTGCTGATCCGCTATAGCGGCACCGAGCCGAAGGCCCGCGTGATGGTCCAGGGGGAGGACGAGGTCCGCGTGCAGGAGTACGCGGATTCGATCGCGGCCGAGCTTCGGCGCGCGCTGGGTGGGGACGTTTGATGCGCGGGCTGGTCGTCTCGCTCGATGCGCCGGCCGCGCTCCGCGACTCTGGAGGCCGCGCCGAGCCGCGACTCGTGACCCTCGCGATGGCGGCCGAGCTGGCGGGAGCGGACGGCGTCCGCGTGGGTGTCAACGAGGGTCTTCGGCCGATCCGCGAGAGCGACTTGCACGACCTGCGCCGCATCGCCCGGCATCTCGAGCTGCGGCTCGCACCGACGCCGTCGCTGTTGAAGCTGGCTCTCGAGGTCCGCCCGGAGCGTGTCGTGCTGGCGGCCGAACCGCTTCGCGGCTCGTTCGAATCGGCTCCGCTGGAGCCGAGTGTTCTGCGGGGACAAGTGCAGAGCGCAGCCCGCGCACTCCGCGAGGCCGGCCTGACGACGTGGGCCCGCATCGCGCCAGATCTCGAAGCCGTCAAGGCGGCTCGGGCCGCGGAAGTCGACGCGGTGGAGCTGCACACGCTCGCACTCGTCGACCTGCCCGATTCGGAGCGTTCCGCCGCGCTCGAACGCTTCGCAGACGCCGCGCGCCTCGGCGCCAAGTTGCGGCTCCCAGTCCACGCGGCCGGCGCTCTCGATGGCCGGATGCTACGAGCGCTGCTGGCGGCGGCACCGATCGTGGAGGGCGTCGCGATCGGTCGCGAGTGGACCGCCCGAGCGCTGCTGGTGGGTGTCGAACGTGCGCTTCGAGACCTGCGCGCCGAGCTCGGCTGATCACGAAGCGATCGGGTAGGCTTCGTCTTCATGAAGGACGGCATCTGGCCGCTCGTGAGCGCTGCGGAGATGCGCGCGCTCGATCGACACACCATCGAGACGCTCGGGATCCCCGGCGCATTGCTGATGGAGAGCGCGGGACGGGCCGTTGCCGAGGCGGTTCTGGTCGAGCGTGCGGCCGCCGCGAACCCCGGAGAGGTCCTCGTCGTGTGCGCGGGAGGCAACAACGGCGGCGATGGTCTCGTCGCCGCTCGCCATCTGAAGCTCCTCGGCGTTCCGGTGCGGGTCCACCTCGTCGGCGACCGGAGCCGGCTCGCGCCGGATGCCGCAGCGAATCTGGCGCGCGCGGAGGCCGTCGGCGTGCCGATTGCGACCGGGCAGCTCCGAATGGCGGGCGCGGCAGTGATCGTCGATGCGCTGTTGGGAACGGGGTTGACGCGCGCCGTGGAGGGTCCCGTCGCCGCAGCAATTCGACGCATCGCCGGGGCGCGCCCCGGCGCGCGCGTCGTGGCCGTCGATCTGCCATCCGGGATCGATGCTGATACCGGTCGGGTCCATGGCATCGCCGTCGCCGCGGATGCGACCGTCGCGATCGCGCTGCCGAAGCTCGGTCTGGCGCTCGAGCCGGGGCGTACGCGGGCCGGGCGCATCGTCGTCGCGCGGATCGGGATCGCCGATACGGGCCCTGGAATCGGTCCGGGCGCCGCGTTGTGGTGCGACGCGGCCGTTGCTGCGCGGCTCCCCGAGCGCCCGCGGGATGGCCACAAGGGCCGGTTCGGCCACGTGCTCGTCGTGGCGGGCGCTCGTGGCACGACGGGCGCGGCGGCGCTCGCCGCGCTGGCCGCCGCGCGCTGCGGCGCAGGACTCGTGACGATCGCCTGTCCCGCTGGCGTCAACGAGATCCTCGAGAGCAAGTGCACCGAACCGATGACCGCGCCGATGCCGGAGGCGGCCGATGGTTCGTTCTCTACCGACGCGTTCGCGCCGATCCTCGCGTTGGCGAAGGCGCGCGATGTCGTGGCTCTCGGTCCGGGAATCGGTCGCGCGGCGGAGACACAGAGGCTGGTCCGGGAGCTGGTCGCGGAGATTCCGCGGCCGCTCGTGATCGACGCCGACGGCCTGTTTCCCTTCGCCGCCGGATCGTCGCGGGGGCAAGCAAGCGACGACGCGCTCGGCGCGTTGAAGGCGCGCAGCGCGCCGACTATTCTGACGCCCCACCCGGGCGAAGCGGCTCGTTTGCTGGGCGTATCGGCGGCGGAGATCAACCTCGACCGAATCGGGGCCGCGCGCCAGCTCGCCGAGCGAGCCGGCGCCGTGACCGTGTTGAAGGGGGCCGCGACGGTCGTGACAGCGCCCGATGGACGCACTCTCGTGACGCCGACTGGATCTCCGGCCCTGGCGACCGGCGGCACGGGAGATGTCCTGACCGGCGTGATTGCGGCGTTGTTCGCACAGGCCCCGGGCGAGCCCGCCGCGCGGGGCCGGGAACGGGGAACGGACCCGTTCGAACTCGCTGCGCTCGGTGCGTGGGTGCACGGCCGAGCCGGAGACCGGGCAGCGGCGCGCGTGGGCCGAGCGGGTCTACTCGCCGGCGACGTCGTCGAGGAGCTGCCGCGTACCCTCGAAGCGTTGCGGCAGGTCGGACGGATGCCGGCTGCGGGGGGGACGGGCCTTGCGCTTGCGTTCCCGTGACGTGTCGGAAACGCGGAACACGGCTGCGGCCTTGGGGAAAGCGATCGAAAGCACCGATCCCGCCGAGGCACTCGTGGTGGCGCTGATCGGGCCGCTCGGCGCCGGCAAGACCGAGTGGGTGAAGGGGCTGGCCGAGGGGCTGGGAGTCGACTCCCTGCTGGTGGCGAGCCCGACCTTCGTGATCGCGAGCGAGTATCCGGGGGGCCGAGGTCTGGCCCACGTCGACCTGTACCGTCTCGACAGCGAGGAGGCGCTCGAAGCCATCGGGTTCCGCGATCTGCTGACACCGGGAGCCGTGGTGGCGGTGGAGTGGGCGGATCGGTTTCCATCGCTGCTCCCAACGGATCGGGTCGAGATCGAGATCGGACGCAGCGGCGCGGGCATGGCCGACGAGCGCGACATCGACGTGCGGGCGACCGGACCGTCGGCTCGGGAGGTCGTCTCGGAATGGACCCGGATCCTGGCGGAGCGGACGGCGGGGGCGGAAGCGGCGGGCGCCGCGCGGGAGTGAAGGCGTGGGACTGATCGTCCAGAAGTACGGTGGCACGAGCATGGGCGATGTCGAGCGCATCCGTCGCGTCGCCGGACGCGTGGTCGCGGCGGTCGACCAGGGCCATCGCGTGGCCGTCGTCGTGTCGGCAATGGCCGGGGAGACCGACGCGCTCGCGGCGCTCGCCCACGACGCCGGCGGCGCACAGCCGGACCCGCGGGAGTACGACGTGCTGCTCTCGACCGGTGAGCAGAAGACGATCGCCCTGCTGGCCATGGCGATCCATCGTCTCGGGCACAAAGCGCGCTCGTTCACCGGCGCCCAGATCGGCATGCGGACCGATGCGGCACACACCCGCGCCCGGATCCAGAGCATCGCCACCCAGCGCATCCTCGATACGCTGGACCAGGAGACCGTTGCCGTGATCGCCGGCTTCCAGGGCATCGACGGCGAGGGCAATCTCACCACATTGGGTCGTGGCGGCTCGGATACTTCCGCCGTGGCCGTCGCCGCGGCGTTGCAGGCGGATGTTTGCGAGATCTACACCGATGTCAGCGGTGTCTACACCGCCGACCCCCGTCTGGTGCCGAACGCGCGCAAGCTGAATCGAATCTCGTACGACGAGATGCTCGAGATGGCGAGTCTGGGCGCGAAAGTCCTGCAGATCCGCTCGGTCAAGTTTGCGATGCACTATGACGTGCCGATCCATGTGCGTTCGACCTTCGAGGATTCGCAAGGTACGTGGGTGACGCGGGAGGAGGATGTGATGGAGGAGCTCGTGGTTTCCGGCGTGACGTACAACCGCAACGAGGGAAAGATCCGCGTCTGCGGCTTGAAGGACCAGCCGGGCGTTTCGGCGCGGCTGTTCACGCCGATCTCGGATGCCGGCATTCTCGTCGACATGATTCTCCAGAACGTGAGTCAGGAAGGCACGACGGACATCACCTTCACCGTGCCGAGAGCGGACTGGAAGCGCGCACTGGACCTCGCGGAACGAGCGGGACAGGAGACCGGCGCCACGGGCGTCGAAGGGGACGACAAGATCGCCAAGGTGTCGATCGTCGGTCTCGGCATGAAGGACCATGCGGGCGTCGCCTCGAAGATGTTCCAGGTCCTCGCGGAGAACGCGATCAACATCCAGATGATCTCGACCAGCGAGATCAAGATCTCCGTCGTCATCGACGAGAAGTACATGGAGCTCGCGGTCCGTGCGCTCCACGAAGCGTTCGTCGAGCACGGCGCGAACGCGCCGAAGCCCGAGTGAATGCGAGAGCGGCAGACGGAGCTCCGCGTGCGGCGGCACTTCTGACGGCGCTGGCGCTCGCCAGTCTCGTGCCGTGGCCGTCGGCCGAACCGACGACCTGTGAGCATCTGCGCTTCGATACGACGCGTGACGGTATGGTGATGGCGGTTTGTAGCGCCGACCCCGGACCCCCTTCGACGCAGGATCCAATGGGCGCCGCGCGCCTGCTCTTCGGTCTGCGCCTCGATCCGCACCGCGAGGCCCCGCGTGTTCTCGAATCGCTGCCCGGGATCGGACCGGCACGGGCGCTGGCGATCGTCCGCGAGGCGCGGGTGCGCCCGTTCTGCAGCGTCGAGGATCTCGAGCGCGTTGCGGGCATCGGTCCGGTAATCCGGTCGCGTCTGGCCGCGTTCCTCGAGACGCCGCCGGAAGCGTGTGCCCAATGATCTCTCGGCTTCAGGCGCAGCGACAGGAGATCGAGCACTTCTTTGCGGACGGCTTGTGGCGTTTCGAGCCAAACGAGAGCGTGACCGTCCGGCTGGGTCGTCAGGCGCTGCAAGTGGCGGTGATCGTCTCTCAGGGCGTCGTGCGCAATCACACGATGCTACGGGCCAGCGCGCTCACGTATTTCACGATGCTTTCGTTGATCCCGCTGTTGGCGCTGGCCATCGGTCTCGTGAATGCGTTCGGTGGCGGCGACCAGATCGTGCAGATGGTCGCGAACCAGATCGGCGCGGTGAGCCCCGAAGCGGGCGAACGGGTCCTCGAGCTGGTCCGGAGCGTCGATTTTCGCAGTCTCGGTGCGGTGGGCGGAGCGACCCTGTTCGTGACGACGGTCCTGGCGCTCTCGAACGTCGAGGCCGCGCTCAACTTCATCTGGGGCGTCGAGCGGCAGCGCCCGCTGGGGCGTCGATTTCCGGACTACCTGGCCGTCCTGGTCGTGGCGCCGTTGATGCTCACGGTCTCCGTCTCGCTGGCAGCAAGCCTGCGTAGCGACGCGTTCGTCACGCGTCTGCAGGACATTCCGGGCCTCGCGATGCTCTTCGATCTCGGGCTGCGACAGACACCCGTGCTGTTGCTCTGGGGAGCGTTCACGTTCTTGTTCTGGTTCCTGCCGAATACGACGGTGCGCGCCCTTCCGGCCCTCGCCGGCGGCGCTCTCGCGGCCTTGCTCTTTGCGGTGCTCCAGACGGCGTACGTCGAGTTTCAGATCGGTGCCGCCCGGGCCAACGCGCTCTTCGGAAGCTTCGCCGCGCTCCCGATCCTGCTGGTGTGGATCTACCTATCGTGGGCGATCGTGCTGCTCGGAGCCGAGCTGGCCTTCGCGATCCAGAATCGGGCGAGCTTCCGTCAGGCTCGGGAGGGGGAAGAGCCGGCTCCGGCCGAGCGCGAGGCGATCGGACTCGTGGTCGCGACGCACGTCGCACGGGGCTTTCGGACCGGCGAGGGAGGCTGCACGGCCGAGGAGCTGGCCGACACACTCGATGTGCCGGTGCGCACCGTTCGAGCCGTCTTGCGCGCGTTGGAAGAGGCCGGACTGGTGACGACGCGCGGGGATCCGAAGCAGGACGGTTTTCAACTCGGCCGCGCGGCCGAGAGCATCACTCCCGGAGACGTTCTCGCGGCGCTGCGCGGGCCCGAGGAAGCGGCGCGACGCCGCTTCGCTGGCGATCCCGGCCTCGCGGCGCTTTCCCGAGAGATGGCGGCCGAGCTTCGCCCGCTCCTGCACGAGCGGACACTCGCGGATCTCGCCGGCCCACGGGACTCCGTCCGCGTTGACCCCCAGGAGCCCGACCGATAGGATTTCGAGATCTCGCGCGCCGCGAGGCGCCCCATGCGCACTTATCTCGATCACAACGCCACCACGCCGCTCCGTGACGAAGTCGTCGACGCGATGACCCGCGCCTTGCGCGCCGAGTTCGGCAATCCGAGCAGTGCCCACGCCGAGGGCGCGCGGGCGAAGCGCGCGCTCGAAGCGGCGCGCGAGCGGGTGGCCGCGCTGGTGCGTGCGCGGGCGGGAGAGATCGTCTTCACGAGCGGTGCGACCGAGGCCAACCACGTCGCGATCCACGGCGTCGCGGGGGCCGCCAGAGGCCGGCGAACGCTCGTGACGAGCGCCGTCGAGCATCCCTCGGTCGAGGAGCCGGCGGAGGCGCTGCGCGCTGCCGGTTGGGAGGTCGTCCGCATCCGGGTGGACCGTGATGGGCATCTCGACCTCGACGAACTCGAGGCCGCGATCGGCTCCGAGCCTTCCCTCGTGTCGCTGATCTGGGCACAGAACGAGACCGGCGTCGTCTCGCCGATCGCCCGCGTTGCCGAGCTGTGCCGGTCGCGCGGCGTGCCGCTGCACGTCGATGCGACGCAGGCGGTCGGAAAGCTTCCGATCGACCTCGATCGCGTACCGGTGGATCTCCTGTCGGCCTCGGCGCACAAGTGCAACGGACCCAAGGGCGTCGGCTTCCTGGTGGTTCGCGGCGAGCAGACCTTGGCGCCTTGGTTGCGCGGGGGAGGCCAGGAGCGTGGCCGGCGCGGCGGAACCCCGAACGTGCCGGGAATCGTCGGCCTCGGGGCCGCGGCAGAGCTTGCCGCCACCGACCTCGACGAACGCGTTCGGCGCTGGACGATGCTCCGAGATCATCTGTGGCGCGGCATCGAGGCGAAGACGCCATCGGTGCGTCGCAACGGGGATCCGGAGCAGGTCCTCCCCAACACACTCAATGTCGAGTTCACCGGCGCGGCGGGCGAAGTCCTGGTGGAAGCGTTGGACGGGGAGGGCGTGGCGGTCTCGGCGGGAGCGGCCTGCGCATCGGGGGCCGTGCATCCGTCGCGCGCATTGGTCGAGATGGGTCGCACGGCCGCCGAGGCCCGTGCCGCGCTGCGCTTCAGTGTCGGACACGGGAACGACGTCGATCAGATCGACCGCGTGCTCGCGATCCTGCCGGATCTCGTGGCACGGGCGCGCGCGTTGGCCGCGGCGGAGGCGGACGGCCGATGAGCGAGCGCGTCCTGGTCGCGATGTCCGGCGGAGTCGATTCGTCCGTTGCTGCCGCGCTGCTCGTCGAGCAGGGGTACGAGGTGATCGGCGTGACCATGCGGCTGTCCGCAGGCGGCTCGCGCTGCTGCTCGCTCGACGACGTCGAGGATGCCCGGCGCGTCGCCGAACGCCTCGGGATTCGCTTCTACGTCGCGGACTACGCCGATGCGTTCCGGCGCGAGATCATGGAGCCGTTCGCCGACGCCTATCTCGGCGGTCGTACGCCGATTCCGTGCGTCGCTTGCAACGGACGCTTCAAGTTCCATCGCCTGCTCGCGCGGGCGCGCGCTCTCGGTGCAGAGAGCGTGGCCACCGGGCATTTCGCACGCATCGAACGCGACGCCGATTCGGGAGAGCTCGCGCTGCACTGTGGCGCCGACCCCGCCAAGGACCAGTCGTATTTCCTCTTCGATCTCGGTCCGCAGCAGCTCGCGAGCGCACGCTTTCCGGTCGGTGGACTGACGAAGGGCGAGGTCCGCGAGCGCGCGCGGGCGCTCGGGCTCGGGACCGCGGAGAAACCCGAGAGCCAGGAGATCTGTTTCGTGCCGGATGGGAACTACGCGCGCGTCGTCGAGGAGCTGCGACCGGGTGCGGCCCCTGGCGCCGGAGAGATCGTCGACGGCGACGGACGGGTTCTCGGCCGACACCGCGGAGTGCATCACTTCACGGTCGGCCAGCGCCGTGGTCTCGATCTCGCGCTCGGCCGGCGCGTGTACGTGCAGTCCATCGATGCCGGCCGAAACCGGGTCGTCGTGGCAGAGAAGGACGCGCTGGGCTCCGTGGATGTGAAACTCACGGGCGTCCACTGGGTGGCGGGGCGTCCCCCGGATGCTGCCGTGCGGGCGCGCGTGCGCGTCCGATACCGGCACCCGGGCGTGGAGGGGCTCGTGCATCCGCTCGACGGGCGTGCGGCTCGCGTGGAGTTCGACGACTCGGTGGAGGCCGTCTCGCCGGGACAAGCGGCGGTTTTCTACGACGGCACGCGCGTGCTCGGGGGCGGCTGGATCGAGGAGACCTCGTCTTGAGCCACGGCGACGAGCCGGAGGCCGGAGCGGCGGGGAGCCCG
>CAYOHN010000071.1:0-13313 GCA_964403735.1 uncultured Spirochaetales bacterium
GTCTATGCGGATCGTCCGCCGCCTGATCGCCGTCGCGGTCTTCGGGGCAGCGTTGGTGGTCGGCTGGAGATTCGCCGGTGCGAACCTCGAGCCCGTCCGGGTGGACTACCTGGTCGGAGTGATCGAAGAGATCCCGCTGTGGACGGCGCTGCTGGGTGCGTTCGCGGCGGGCGGGGGACTCGTCGGCCTCGGAGCGCTGCTGCCGCTGGCACGGCTCGGACTGACGTCGCGGCGCTGGCGGAAGACGGCACGCGGACTCGAAGCCGAGCTGCACCAACTTCGGAACCTGCCACTCGCGTCTCCGTCCGAGAGCACGGCTCGGGGCTCGGCGGGCGCGTCGATACCCCGACCGCTGGGCCCCGTCGCCCGGAGTCAGTGATCCCCGTGGCGGGCTGGTGGAGCGGAAGGCGGACGGGCACGGTGACTCCGCAAAACCCGGAGGCCGCGATCCGGCAGGCGCTCGTCGCCGTGCTGGATCGCGATCTAGAGCGGGCCGAGACGCTGCTCGCCGGTGTCGTTCGCGGCGACTCCACGGAGTTCGCAGTCTACCTCGCGCTGGCGCGTCTGTTCCGGCACCGGGGAGAAGTGGGCCGTGCGATCCACCTGCATCAGAACCTGCTGCTCCGCCGGGACGCTCCGCCGGACGTCCGCTTCGATGCGCTCTCAGGCCTCGCCGACGATTTTCGTGCCGGTGGTTTCCTGCGCCGGGCGATCGCCGCTTACGAGGAAGTGCTGCGCGAACGGCCGGACCATCCGCCGGCATTGCATGCGTTGGTCGCGCTGCTCGTCGACACCCGGGAGCCTCAGCGCGCACTGCCGCTGGTACGTCGACTCGCGCGGGCCGAAGGCAACGAACCGGGCGCGATCGAGGCGAAGCTGTGGAGCCAGGTCGCGGAGCTCGAACGCCTCGAGGGCCACGGCGGGGCGGCGCGCAAAGCGCTGCTTCGGGCGCTACGACGGGATTCCTGCTGTGTGCGCGCGTGGGTCGCGCTCGGCGAGGTGGAGTTGGAACGGGGGCGCCCGAAGCGTGCGCTGGCGGCTTGGCGTCGTGCGATCGAGCTGGATCGCCGCGCCGGTCCACGGGTGTACCCGCGGATCGGCCCGGTCTTCGCGGCGGTGGGCCGGCCGCAGGGCTGCGAGGAGTGGCTGCGGGGGCTCGTCGAGGCGCAGCCCGACGATCTCGACGCGCGCATTGCACTCGGGCACGAGCTCGCGGCGCGCGGCGCCAGCGACGAAGCCGTCGCCGAAGTGCGCGCCGCGCTCGAACGCGAACCGACCGCATTGGCGGCGCACGTGGCACTCGGCCGCCTGCTCCGGAGCGAGAGCCGCGAAGAGGAGGCCGCCAAAGCGCACGAGGAGCTGATGAGCGTCCTCGAACAGCGTGGTGACCTCGCGCAGGTCCCCGACACGGACGAGGCCTTCACGTGACGCGCTCTGCGCTCGACACGCCGATGATGCGCCAGTACCTCGCGATCAAGGCGCAGCACCCCGACGCGATCGTGTTCTACCGCATGGGCGACTTCTACGAGCTCTTCCTCGATGATGCCGAGCGCGCGGCGCCGCTTCTCGACATCACGCTCACGACGCGCGACAAGGGCAAAGCCGACGCCGTACCGATGTGCGGTGTTCCGGTTCACGGGGTCGACCCGTACCTGAAGCGTCTGGCGGAGCTCGGGTTCCGCGTCGCGATCTGCGAGCAGGCCGAGAGCCCCCGGGAAACGGGCGGAAAGCGCCTGGTCCGGCGCGAAGTCGTCGAAGTGCTGACTCCGGGTCTGGTCGGCGATCCGGAGGGACTCGATGCACACCTCGAGGTGTCGCTCGCGGCGCTCGATCCGGGACCGGAGGATGCGGAAGACGCGGAGATCGGTCTCGCGGTGCTCGAAGCTTCCACGGGAGCATTTCGCGCGACGGCGGTGTCCGGCGGGCTGCACGACGGCAGGCTTCCAGGCGCTCTCCTCGAGGAGCTGCAGCGGATCGCACCGCGAGAGCTGCTCCTGCCCTCGCCGCACGCCGTCGCCTGGGGAGCCGTGCTCGCCGCGGTGCTCCCGGATGCGGTCGTGACCCCGCTGGCGCCGGAGAGCTTCGATCCGGGCGCGGCACCTGCACAGCCGCCGGGCTTCGAGCCCGACGGTGGCGGTGGCGCAATGCGGGCCGCCGCCGCCGTCCTGCACTATCTCGGAACGCTGCAGCCGTTTGCGCTGCGCCACGCCGCGCGTCTGCGGCGCTACGCGCTCGGCGACGCGATGGTGCTCGATGCGGCGACGCGCGGGCATCTCGAGCTCTTCGAGAGCGCCGGGGACCGCACGCGGCGCGGGACCCTGATCGAACGCCTCGATGCGACGCTGACGCCGATGGGCGCGCGACGAATCGCGCGTTGGCTCGCCTATCCGCTCGTCGACGTCGCCGCGATCGAGGCGCGGCAGGAGGCGGTCGCGTGGCTGGCCGAACGCGATCGCCGGCGCGCGATGCTGCGCGAGCGACTGCGTCCGGTGCGCGATCTCGAGCGCCTGCTCGCCAAGACCGCGCGGCCGACCGCGACGCCGCGCGATCTATCGGCGCTGCGGGCGTCGCTGGCGGCGCTTCCCGCGGTGGCGGCCAGCCTCGAGCCCGGGGACGGCGATGACTGGCTGCCCGGAGCCGCCGGTGGGCCGCCCGCGTCGCTTCCGACACCGAACCCGGTGGTCCCCGCATGGCGTCTGCTCGAGGAAGCGCTCGTCGACGATCCGCCCGCGCTGCTGCGGGGCTCGCGCGGAGCCTCCGAGACCGGCTTCCTGCGCGCGGGCCATCACACCGAACTCGATGCGTTGCGCGACGCCGCCCGCAAGGGCCGGGAATGGATCGCCGGCCTGGAGGCGCGCGAGCGGGAGCGGACCGGGATCTCGACGCTCAAGATTCGCTTCCATCCCGTCCACGGCTACGGGCTCGAGGTGACGAAGTCGAACCTCGAGCGGGTGCCGGCCGACTACGAGCGCAAGCAGACGCTGGCGAATGCCGAGCGCTTCACGACGCCGGAGCTCCGCGAGGTGGAGACCCGCGTGCTCGGCGCCCACGAGCGCGCGGCCGCGCTGGAACGCGAGCTCTTCGAACGGCTCCGGATGGCCCTGCTCGCGCACGAAGCCGAGATCCGGACCGCTGCCGACGCCATCGCCGAGGTGGATGCCCTCCAGAGCCTGGCCGAAGTGGCGCGGCGCGACGGCTGGGTGCGACCACAAGTCGATGCCGGCGAGCGACTCGAGATCCGCGCGGGCCGACACCCGGTGGTGGAACCGATGCTGCTCGCGCGCAGCGGCGAAGCCTTCGTTCCCAACGACGCGCTGCTCGACCCGGAGGACGCCCGGATCCTGTTGCTGACGGGCCCGAACATGTCGGGCAAGAGCACGTATCTGCGACAAGTCGCGTTGATCTCTCTGCTGGCACAGATCGGGAGCTTCGTGCCGGCGGAGTCGGCGCGCGTCGGAATCGTGGATCGCATCTTCACGCGGGTCGGGGCCTCTGATCGGCTGGCGAGTGGCGAGTCCACGTTCATGGTCGAGATGCGCGAGACGGCCGAGATCCTCGCGCGCGCGTCGCGCCGGAGCCTCGTGATCCTCGACGAGATCGGTCGCGGAACCAGCACCTTCGATGGACTTTCGATCGCGTGGGCGGTGGCGGAGCATCTGCACGATGCGCCAGATCTGCGCTGCCGGACGCTCTTCGCGACGCACTACCACGAGCTGGTCGAGTTGGCCGGCACGCATCCGCATCTGCGCATTGCGCACTTCGAAGTTCGCGAGTGGGGACACGACGTCGTGTTTCTTCGCCGCTTGGTCGCCGGGGGGGCGAGCCGGTCCTACGGGATCCAGGTGGCGCGTCTCGCGGGCCTGCCGGATGCCGTGATCTCACGGGCGCGCGAGGTGTTGGCATCGCTCGAGCGGCAGGCGCGGAATCCCGGGGCCGCGCAGCCGCCCGCCGGCGAGCCGGCGCGCCGGGGGCCGGCACCTCAGCTTTCGCTGTTCACCGGTCCCGCGGCGGCGCGATCGGAAGCGGCGCTTCCCGCGACCGCGTCGGCTGCGGAACGCACGGTGTTGCAGGAGCTGCGCTCACTTCCGCTCGATCGCACCGCGCCGCTCGACGCGCTCCTGCTGCTGCAACGCTGGCGCGAACGCATCGGCGGAGAGGGGTCGGCATGAGTCGCCGTCGCGCTGCCATCGTCGCGGTGTTCGCGATCGCCGCCGGCGTCGTCGGCAGCGACGCGGCGCTCGCCGCGGTACGCGGCATCGTCACCGACGTGCGGCACTGGTCGTACGGGGCGTATACGCGCGTGGTCGTCGAACTCTCGCAGCCGGCGGTGACGGCGGTTCGGGAACTCCCTGCGGATCCCGCCACCGGGACGCCGGCGCGCTTGTATCTCGATCTCCCCGGTATCTGGGTGGGGCGCACGCACGACGAACCGATCCCCATCGAGGACGGTCTGCTGCGCCGTGTCCGCATCGGACAGTTCACGCGGGAAGCCGCGCGCGTCGTGCTCGATGTCGAGCGCTGGGAGCGCTATCGGCTGTTGCGACTGGCCGGGCCCGAGCGTGTGGTCATCGATGTCTTCGGGTCGAGGCAGGTCGCGCTCGACGAACTTCCGTCCGACGTCGCCCCCGTGCTCCCGATGGAGCTGCGCCCGGTGCGACGAGTCGTCGTAGACGCCGGTCACGGCGGCAGCGATCCGGGCGCGATCGGTCGGGGCCGGCTCCAGGAGAAGGACGTGACGCTGCGGCTCGCGCGGGTGTTGCGCCGAGAGCTGGTCGCGCGGGACTTCTCGGTGGTCTTGACACGGGACTCGGATCGCTCGCTCTCTCTGCTCGAGCGAACCGCGATCGCCGAAGGCGCCGGGGGAGATCTCTTCGTCTCTCTGCACGCCAACGCCGCCCGCAACCCTGCCGCCGAGGGACTCGAGATCTACACCCTCGACGAGAATGCGCGCCGTCAGACGTTGCGCCTCGCGGCCCGCGAGAATGGCGTGACGCCCGCCGAGGTCGACGTGCTCCAGACTCTGTTGACACGGCTCCGCGTCTCGGAGACCTCCGAACGCGCCGACCGCGTGGCGGACCTCGTGTTCGAGGAGATCGTTCGCGGAATGGCGCGCCGCTGGCCGTCGGTGGGGGCGGGAAGAGGGCGTCTGCGTGGGCCGTTCTACGTGCTCTACCTCTCGGACATGCCGTCGATCCTGATCGAAGCGGGTTTCGTGACCCACGCCCAGGACGCGCGCCGCCTTCGCGATCCGGACTATCTCGAGACGCTGGCCGCGCGCATCGCCACTGGCATCGAGCGGTTCCGGGATGGCAGCGGCCCGGTCGTCGCCGGGCGGGAACGATGAGCGTTCCCGAGCCGGTGCGAGGCTGGCTCGCCGAACTCGGAGAACGGGGTCCCTCGGCCCACGGCGATGCGGCAGACGTCTTGCGCGTGGTGCGCGGGGTTCTCGCGGCCGCGCGCGAGCACCTCGCGGAAGTTCATCGGCTGTCCCGATCCGGCTCCCGAGTGAACGCGCTGCACTCGGACCTGATGGACCGCCTGGTCCGCCGCTTGTTCCAGATCGCGGAGGCGGAGCACTTCTCCGAGCACGGGGAGACAGGCGACCGGGTCGCTGTGCTCGCGGTGGGTGGCTATGCGCGCCGCGAGATGGCGATCCACTCCGATGTCGATCTGCTGCTGCTCCACGCCGGCGTGGTGACTCCCTATGTGCGTCACCTCACCGAGCGGATCCAGCTCTGGCTGTGGGATGCCGGCCTGACCGTCGGCTGCGCAACGCGCACGATCGACGAAACCATCGAGCTGGCACGGTCCGACACGACCGTCTTCACGGGTGTCCTCGACACGCGGTTCCTCGCCGGCGACGCGGTCTTCTATCACGAGTTCCTGGATGCCATCCGACGGGAGTTGTTGCAGGACGTAGAGGGTTTCCTCGGCCGCCAGATCGAGGCGCTCGAGCGACGACACGAGGCCTACGGCGAATCGCTCTATCTGTTGCAGCCGAACGTCAAAGAAGGTGCCGGGGCGCTGCGCGACTACCACGGCGCCATCTGGGCGATGCGCGCCGTGCTCCCGACCGCCCGAGGGCTCGACGACCTGCTGCACTTCGGTTTGCTCACGGAATCCGAGATGGAGGCCTATCGCGAGGCGCTGGACTTTCTCTGGCGCGTGCGTAACGAGCTGCACCTGCTGGCGAAACGCCGGCAGGACCAGATGAGCTTCGAACTCCAGGAGCAGATCGCGGAGCACTTCGGGTATCCCGACCGCGGCCCCGATGCGCCGCTCCCCGTCGAGCTGTTCATGAGCGACTACTACCGGCACGCGCGGACGATCCAGAACTATTCCGAACTCGCGATCGAACAATGCCGCAATCGCTCGCGCAGAACGACCGCTCCGCTCGGGGAGGTCGTGGAGGTCGCGGACGGCTTCCGGCTCGTCGGCGATCATCTCGAGATTCCCCATGCAGCCCATCTCGCCGAGCGGCCGTTGCGGTTGTTGACGGTCTTCGCCGTGGCGCAGGAGCACGACGTGCCGCTCTCGCGCACGGCCCAGCGCCTGGTCCGGGAGGGCCTCTACCTCATCGATGATGCACTGCGCAGCGATCCCGACGCCACGGACGTGTTCCTGGGGATCCTCGACAGCGAGCGGCGCGTGATGCGGACACTGATGACGATGAACGAGCTGGGGTTGTTGGCTCGGTATCTCCCCGAGTGGGAGCACATCGTCTGTCGCTGGCAGCACGTGATCTATCACACCTATACCGTCGACGTGCACTCGATCTTCCTGATCGAGGAACTCCGCCGGCTGTGGCGCGGCAAGTACGAACGCGCGCTGCCCGAGCTGACCGCGTTGATGCGCGCGTGTGAGGATCGCCCGGTCCTCTTCCTCGGCTCTCTGCTCCATGACATCGGCAAGGGATTCGGCGGCGAGCACTCGGCCAAGGGCGCCGCCCGCGCTCGCACCTGCCTCGAGCGGCTCGGAATGGCGCCCGACCGGATCGAGCGGATCGTGTTCCTCGTCGAGCATCACCTGACCCTGTCGCATGTCGGCCAGCGACGGGATCTCTCGGATCCTCGGATGATCCTCGAGTTCGCCAAGCTGGTGGGAGACCGCACCAATCTGAAGAATCTGTACCTGTTGACGTTCGCCGACATGCGCGCATCGTCGAGCACCGGCTGGACCGAGTGGCGCGGGGCGCTGCTCCGAGAGCTGTACGAGCGCACGGCGGAAGTCCTGGAAACCGGCCGGCCCGATGCCGCCACGGCGCTGGCCAAGATCGAAGCTCGCGTGGAGAAGCGACGCCAGGCGGCGCGCGCCGAGCTGCACTCCCTGGGCATTGCCGAGGCCCGCATCACCGGGTTCTTCGAGGAGATGCCCCGTCGTTATTTCGTGTCGCACACGCCGCGACAGATCGCGCGTCACGCCAAGGCGCTGCTGGCGTATTCGGACGAGAAGCAGCTCGTCTCCGCCGTACGCGAGGTGCGCGGGGGGTTCTCGGAACTGATCGTCTGCACGCGGGATCTCCACGGCCTGTACTGGCGCATCGCCGGGACGCTCACCGCGCGCGGCGTGAACATCCTCTCATCGAACGTCTACACCACGCGCAGGGGACTCGCGCTCGAGGTCTATCGGGTCGCGACGCCGCCCGGTGAGGCAGAGGATCGCGCGCGGACCTGGGCGAGCTTCGAGGAGAGCCTGAGGCGCGTCCTCGCAGACGAGGTCCGCGTCGAGGATCTCGTCAAACGCCGTCGCCGACCCGTGGGAGTGCCGGAGACGCCGTCGCGCATCCCGCCCAGCGTCGAAATTTCCAACGACGAGTCGGAGTTCTACACGATCGTCGATGTCTCGGCGAACGATCGGCTCGGGCTCCTCTACGACCTCACGCGAACCCTCGCCGCCAATGACCTGGAGATCTACCTCTCGAAAGCCACGACGGTCCTCGACCAGGTGGCAGATACCTTCTACGTGAAGGGCCAGGACGGGCACAAGCTCGAAGATCCGACACGGACCGAGGCGCTGCGCGGCGAGCTGCTGGCTGCGGTTCAACTCGACGAAGCAGACCATGGCTGAGCGCCCGAGCCGCATACGCGGCAGAGCGTCGCTCGGACACGCGCTGCGTGTCGACGGCTTTCTGGCGCATCTGGCCGTCGAGCGCGGTTTGTCGCCCAACACGCTCGAGGCCTACGCGCGCGACCTCGCAAGGCTGGTGGCGCACCTCGAGAAGGCGGGTGTTGCGGATCCGGCGGCCATCGCTCCGGACCACCTGCGGCGCTTCGCGGAGGCGCTCGCCGCGGAGGGTCTCGGTCCGGCGAGCCGCGCTCGCACGCTGGTGGCGACGCGGCGCTTCGTGCGACACCTGCTCGCTCTCGGCGTGCTCGAGCGGGATCCTGCCGAAGGGTTGCTCTCGCCTCGCCAGCCGCAGCGGTTGCCGCGCATCCTGAGCGGCGAGGAGACGGGAGCGTTGCTGATGGCCGCTTCCAGCGAGGAGGGTCCGCTGGCGCTGCGCGACCGCGCGATGCTCGAGGTGTTGTACGGCGCCGGGCTGCGCGTCAGCGAACTGGTCTCGCTCCCGCTCGCCGGTCTCGACCGTCGTGCCGGCTGCGTGCGCGTGCGCGGCAAGGGCGGGCGGGAGCGGATCGTTCCCCTCGGCGAACCGGCCGTTGCGGCGCTCGAGACGTGGCTCGCCGACGGTCGCCCGGCACTGGCAAACGCCGCGCGGCGTCCCAGCGATGCGGTCTTCCTGTCGCGACGCGGGACGCCGATGACGCGGCAGAACTTCTTCGTCCGGTTGCGTTTGCTGGCGCGCCGCGTCGGCATGCCCGGCGATCGCGTGTCGCCGCACGTGTTGCGCCATTCCTTCGCGACCGATCTGCTCGAGGGGGGCGCCGATCTTCGAGCGGTCCAGGCGATGCTCGGCCACGCCGATCTCGCGACCACCCAGATCTACACGCACGTGAGTCGCGGGCGCCTGCGCGAGACCGTGGAGCAGCATCATCCGCGCGGCGCTCGGCGGCCGCGCGATGGATCCCGGACTCCGTGACCGCGCCGAGCGTCGCGACGCTCCGGCGGGGACTCGCACCGGCTGCCGCAGCACTTCTGGACGCCGTGCTGGCCGAGGCAGAACGCCAGCGGGTCGCGGTCTGGTTGGTCGGCGGACCGGTGCGCGACCTGCTGTTGCGGCGTCCGGTGCGCGACGTCGATCTGGTGCTCGAGCTGCCGGAGGACGGCGGCGTCGAGGCCCTCGCGCGCGCGGCAGCTCCGGCGGGAGCCCGGGTGACCGGACACGCTCGCTTCGGCACGGTTCGTGTCGACACGTCCGAGGCGGCTCTCGACCTCGCGGCGGCTCGGAGCGAAGTGTATGCGCGGCCGGGCGCGCTGCCGACGGTCGAATCGGCGCCGATCGACGAAGACCTTCGGCGGCGCGACTTCACCGTGAACGCGCTCGCCCTCGCGCTGACGGCGGTAGCGCGGAGCGGGCGTCCGGCGTTGCTGGATCCGGGAGGCGCGGTCGCCGATCTCGAGGCGCGCGTGCTGCGCATCTTCCATGCGCGCAGCTTCCACGACGATCCGACGCGCGCGTTGCGGGCGGCCCGACTCGGCGTGCGACTCGGCTTCCGGCTCTCGCGAGGTTCCCGCTCCGCTCTGCGCGATGCGCTGCGCGACGGCGCGTTCGGGTCGGTATCGGGCGAGCGCTTTCGCCGGGAAGTCGAGAAGCTCTTCGACGATGCGACGCTGGGCCAGGATCCCGCCGTGGCGCTGCGCTCGCTCGCCGAATGGCACGTGCTCGGCGCGCTCGAGCCCGGCCTCGTCGTTCCGCGTTCCGCGGCGCCGGCGCTGCGGCGGCTCGGGCGAGCTGCCGAGGAGATCCCCGAGGCGCTCGGGACCGCGCGTCCTTGGGTCGTCGGACTGGCAGCGTGGCTCGCCGACCTCGATGCGACGCTGCGGCAGCGCACGCTGCGGCGGCTCGCGGTGCGCGGCGAGCCGGCCGAGCGCATCGCGGGCTTTCCGAAGCGACGTGCGCAGTGCCAGCGAGCCTTCGCGCGCTCGCGCGGGCGGGGCGCCATCGACGCCGTGCTCGGCTCGCTCGACGAGGAGAGTCTACTCGCGTTCTGGTCCGGCGCGGATCCCGCGGCGCGGCGCAGAATCAGTCGTTGGATCCGAGAGGATCGCACGCGCCGGCCTCCCGTGACGGGCGCCGAACTCGTCGCGGCGGGCGTCACCGGACCGGCCGTCGGCGCGGCACTGAGCCGGATCCGCGCGTCGTTCCTCGATGGAGCCCTGCACGAGCGCGAGGAGGCGCTGGCGCTGGCGCAGGAAGTCGCGGCGCGCGAGGCGGCGCGCGCCCGCCGGCGGGCCCGGAAGGGCGGGACGCAGGCGCGGGCGAAGCGACCGCGCGTCCGTCGCGCTGGCTCGTCGTCGCCGCCCGACTCCGGCGACGAGCCAGCTACCAGCCCCAGCCCTGCACTGCTGCATTGCCGCGTCGAATCCGATCTGCCATGATCGAACGTGCCCCCTCCAGCGCTTCCTCCCGGAGCCGCGTTCATGGCTTCCCCGATTTCCACCGAGGCCCTCCGGGTCCCGGTCTTCGAGCCGCTCGCCGAAGGCGGCTCGTCCTGCTCGATCCGGCTGCCGGTCTTCGACGGGCCGCTGGATCTTTTGCTCCACTTGATCCGCGAGGACGAACTCGAGATCACGGATCTGCCGATCGCGCAGGTGGCCCGGCAGTATCTCGAGTACCTCGGCCTGATGCGCGATCTGCACCTGGATGTCGCCGCCGAGTATCTGGTCATGGCGGCCACGCTGGCGTGGATCAAGTCGCGGATGCTGCTCCCGCCCAGTGGCGACGAGGCGGCCGACGAGGGTCTCGATCCGCGCGCCGAGCTGGTGGCGCGACTGCTCGAATACCAGCGTTTTCAGGAAGCGGCTGCCGAGCTCGGCCAGCGGCCGCTACTTGGGCGCGAGATCTGGGCGCCGCCCGGCGAGGCGCCGCCGCCCGTGCCGGACGCCGAGCGCCACCTCGAGGTCGGCCTGCTGCCACTCGTCGAGGCGTTCCGGCGGGTGCTGCGACACGCACAGGCGTCGGATGCCGTGCACCAGATCGTCAGCGAACCGGTGACGGTGCGCGAGCGCATGGTGGCGGTGATCGATGCGCTCGAAGCGAAAGAAGTCGTCGAGTTCGAACGGCTGCTGCACGGCCCGGACGGTCGCTGGCTGTCGCGAAGCGTGTTGGTCGCGACGTTCCTGGCGATCCTCGAACTCGCGCGGATCACCGCGCTCCGAATCTTCCAGAGTTGCAGCGAAACGGGCGCGCCGGAGGGACCGATCCGGCTGCGCCGGGCCGGCGAGGGCGACGCGCGCGAACCCGTCGGCGACGCGATCTGAAGGAGGTTCGCTTGGAGGATCGACACAGGCGCCAGGTGCTGGAGGCGCTGCTGCTCGCGGCAGCGGAGCCGGTGAGCGCGCAACGGTTGGCGGGCGTCCTCGGCGAATCCTCCGCGCGCGAGGTGCGCGAAACCATCGCGGCGCTGAATGCGGACTACGAGGGGAGTCCCCGCGGCTTCCGGATCGAAGAGATCGCCGGTGGCTTCCAACTGCGCACGCTGCCGGAGCTGGCGCCGTGGCTCCAGAAGCTGCGCCCGCAGCCGCCGCTCCGGTTGTCTCGGGCCGCCCTCGAAACGCTGGCGATCGTCGCGTATCGGCAACCGATCACGCGCGCGGAACTGGAGCACGTCCGCGGCGTCGATGTCGGCGCCGTCGTGACGAGCCTCGTCGAGCGCAAGCTCGTGCGGATCGCCGGCCATCGCGAGGTGCCTGGCCGGCCCATGCTCTATGCGACGACACCACGGTTCCTGGAGATCTTCGGGCTCGCCTCCCTCTCGGACCTTCCGACGCTGCGGGAGATCGAGGAACTCTTGCGCGATCGCGCCGCGCAGGATGCCGAAGTGCCCGACGCAGCCGATGCGGACCTCGCGGCGGCCGATGACAACGAGCCGGCCGACGAGATGCGCGCGTCGGTAGACCCGGAGGCCCGCGAATTCGACGCGGAGGCCGAGCTGGATCTCGAGCCTCCGACCACCACTCACTAGCCTCATGCCGAGCGAGCGGGTCCAGAAGCTTCTGGCCGCGGCCGGTCTCGCGTCGCGCCGCGCTGCCGAGGAATGGGTTCGCGCAGGACGCGTCCGCGTCGACGGTGCCGTGGTTCGACTCGGTGATCGCGCCGATCCGGATCGACAGACGATCACCATCGATGGTCGACCCGTGCGCACGGCACCGCACGTCAGCTGGGCGGTCCACAAGCCGCGCGGCGTGCTGACGACGGTCCGCGACACCGTCGGGCGTCGCACCGTGATGGACCTGCTCCCGCCGGGTCTCCCCCGGCTCTACCCGGTCGGCCGCCTCGATCTGGATACCGAGGGATTGGTGCTGCTCACCAACGACGGCGCGCTCGCCCACGCGTTGCTCCATCCATCGCTCGGCAGCGATCGCGAGTATCACGTGACGGCGCGCGGGCGCATGACTGAGACGAGCCTTCGTCGACTGGCAGCTGGGATCGAGCTCGAGGACGGACCGACGGCGCCCGCGGAGGTACGTGCGCCACACTTCGAAGCGCGCGCCGATGCCACGCGCTTCGTGCTGGTGTTGCGCGAGGGACGTAAGCGGCAGATCCGCCGCGCACTGGCGGCGCTCGGACATCCGGTGCTCCGGCTGGTGCGCACGCGCCTCGGGCCGCTGCGTCTCGGGCGGTTGCCCGCGGGCGCCGCACGGCCGGTCAGCGGGGGGGAAGTACGCGCGCTCGAGCGCCACGCGTCGGCGCTTCGAAAGCATCGGCAGCCGGCCGGCAAGGGTCCGCGACAACCCGCGGATTCCGATCCGAAAGTGGTTGTCCAAGGTGAAGCGAAACCTCGACGAGTGCATCGAAAATCTTGATAATAAATAGCTTTTCGGAGTATCATCCGGTCTGTCGTTCCTGGGAGCGGGCGATTCGTGAACGCTGCTGCGGTCACGCGTCTGCCAGTCCCTTGCGGGTTCCTCTGTCGAGAGCGGCTGGACGGCGCAGCGAAAGGCTGGACGATGCGGATGTTGCTGTGGCCTGGCCGGCTCCGTCGGACGACGTCGGCGGTCTCGAGGCTCGCGTTCTCGAGGATTCGCGTTTCGAAGATCGCGTTGGCGCTCACGCTCGCGGGGCCCGCGAGCGCGGGATCGATCACCGGGGTCTGTCCGGACGGCAGCGTCTTCGTCGTGCGCCGTGCCGCGGACGTCCCGTGTCGGGATGCGCGGCGCGTCGAGCCGCACCGGGTGCCGCCGCTGCGTCCCGA
>CAYOHN010000072.1:0-13299 GCA_964403735.1 uncultured Spirochaetales bacterium
ATCGCTTCGGCCTTCTTCCCGGCGAGGTAGAGATCCTGGATCTTGACCGCCGCCTCTTCGTACCCGAGCCGCTTGGCGTAGTCGTTGTAGAAGTTCTTGCCACGAGCGCCCATCCCGCCGATGTACAGTGCCAACATGCCCTTCACCGGCACCCGACACTTTTCGACGTCATCCCCCAGGATGCAGGTCACGAACGGCGCCACGTCGAAGTTCGCCATCGACTTGCCGCCTCCGGCCTTCTGGAAGCCCTCGTTCAGGTGCGGCTCGAGCAGGTCCCAGCGCGCGGGGTCCATCCACACCGGGATCAGCCCGTCGGCCACCTCGGCGCTGCACCGGATGCCGGCCGGTCCGATCGACGCGGTGTAGATCGGCAGATCCTTGCGGCCGTGCAGGATGCTCTTCAGCGGCTTGCCGAGGCCGGTGGCGCCCGGACCGTGATACGGGATCTCGTAGTGCTCGCCCTTGAACTCGAGACCCTCCTCGCGAGCAAGGATCTTCCGGATGATCTGGATGTACTCGCGGGTCCGCGTCAGGGGCTTGCCATAGGCCACGCCGTGCCAACCTTCGACGACCTGGGGCCCCGACGGTCCGAGCCCGAGGATGAAGCGCCCGCCGGACATCGCGTCGAGCGTCATCGCGGTCATCGCGGTCATCGCCGGCGTCCGTGCGGGCATCTGCATGATCGCGGTTCCGAGCTGGATCTTCGTCGTGAACGCCGCCATGTACGCCAGCGGCGACACGGCGTCGGAACCGTACGCTTCGGCACTCCACACCGAATAGAAACCGAGACGCTCGGCCTCGAGGATCAACTCGCGGTTGATCTGCATCTTCGAGCCGGAATAGCCGGCGGTAATACCGAGGCGGAGGGATGACATCGCTGAACTCCTTCGAAAGGTCCTGGGCGTCGCCGGATCATAGCTTGGAGAGCGCGCGCTGACCCGCGGCGCCGAGTCGCGGCCTCAGGCCGCCGGCGAGGCCATCTCGACGCCGGCGACCGGCAGCTCGATGACGAAGCGCGTCCCCGTGCCGGGCTCGGACTCCACCCAGATGCGTCCGCCGTGACGCTCGATGATCCCGTGCGACAGCGACAGACCGAGGCCCGTGCCCTGCCCGACGGGCTTCGTCGTGAAGAAGGGCTCGAACACGCGATCGCGGAGCTCGGGCGGAATCCCGGGACCCTCGTCCTCGAACTCGAGGCGAACGCGCGACGCGTCGACCGCACGCGTCCGCACGCGGATCCGGCCCTTGTCTCCGACGGCGTCACAGGCGTTGATCAGCAGGTTCATGAACACCTGGTTGAGCTGGCCGGCGTGGCAACGCACCCGCGGCAGGTCGCCGAAGTCGCGCTCCACCTCGACCCCGCACTTCGCCCGTGGTTCCATCAGCGACAGCGTACGTTCGATCTCGTCGTTGAGATCCGCCTCCTGCAGCTCGGCCTGGTCCATCCGCGAGAAGGTCCGCAGATCGGCCACGATCTGCTTCACGCGGTGAGTTCCCTCGCGGCTGCGACTCAGCAGCTTGCCGATCGCCTCGCGGACCCGCGAGACATCGCCGCCGTTCTCCTGGAGCGCCATCAGCTTGGCCACGTACTCCTCGAGCAACTTCAAGTTGGCGTGAACGAAGCCGATCGGATTGTTGAGCTCGTGCGCCACGCCCGCGACGAGTTGACCGAGCGTGCGCATCTTTTCGCTCTGTACCAGCAGCGCCTGCGTGTCGCGCAGCTCCTGCGTTCGCTCCTCCACCCGCGCCTCGAGCGTCTCGTTGAGCTTGGCGATCTCGTCGAACGCGCGGGCATTCTCGATCGCGATCGAGCTCTGGTTGGCGAGCGTCAGCAGGAGCTGCCGGTCGTCGGGACTGAAGCGCTCGCCGGAGCCCTTGCGGCCCACCGCGATCACGCCGAGCAGATCCACACCGAACAGAATCGGCACCAGCAGCGCCAGCTCGAGCTGGTCGAAGATCTGGAGACACGGGTCGCGCATCAGCGGATCCGACTCCTCTTCGACGTCCTCGCGCGACACCTCCTCGCGACGCATCCACAGGTACTTGCACACCGGATGATCCATGGAGATCGCGAACTGGCTGGCTTCCGCGGGCCAGACGCCTCCGGTCGCCTCCGCGCGCAAGGTGCGGTCGTCATCGGCGAGCAACAGGACCATCGATCGCTCCACTGCCATCGCTTCGCTGAGCGCGCGCACGATCCGCTCGACGATCTCCTTGATCGACAGCATCGAAACCATCGCTTCGGAGATCTCCCGGACGGTCTGTCGATAGCGTCCCTGGTCTCGATCGAAGACCCGATCGACGACCCTCTGCACGCGGCTGCGCAGCGGATTGAAGGCCAGGATCGCGAGGAAGAGGAAGAGCATCGTGAAGCGCGGCGAGCGCGCGTCGACGTGGAGCTTGACCAATGCGGCATCGGCCAGTGCGATCAGGAACGCGTACGCGCCCGTGATCGCCACCGTAGACGCGCCGTACGCGACCGAGGAGCGCGCCAGGTAGCGGATGTCGAAGAGCTGCCGGCGGATGATCCCGTAGGCGACGGAGATCGGAAAGACGACGAACCACAGCAGCGCCAGATAGACCGGGAAGCCGGTCTGGAGGTAGCTGTCGGCCAGGAGCAGCAGGACGACCGGCACGAACGATACCAACGCACCCAGCAGCATCGCATCGGCGCGATCGGCGATCCCGGTTCCCTGGCGGCGCTTGCGCTCGATCGCCAGCACGCCACAGCAGAACAACGCCATCGAGGTGACGAAATAGAAGCCGGTCGCCTGCATCGTGAAGTCGGGTAGGATCGAGGAACCTTCTGTCCAGACGAGCGGCAGCGAGAGCGCTGCCAGCACCCAGGGCACACGCCGCAGCCAGCGTCGTCGCGCGATCCACGCCGGCTCGAACGGATAACTGGTGAAGAGCTGGAAGGTCGCCGCGCCGAGCACGCCGAAGTTCAAAGCGTTTCGTTCGTAGCCGAAGGTCTGCCGGTAGGTGTCGAACGCCACGAATAGTTGTGCGGCCATGGCCGCGCAGAAGACCGCGAACGCCCAGGACTCCGGGCGATCGCGACGCAACAGCCACACCAGCAAGCCCAGGCACAGGTAGGTCAGGCCCACCGCGAGACCCGCCAGGTAGAGCGGGATCAACGCAAAGGAACCCGCAGGCGCAGGAACGGGCTGGAGCGTCGCTTCGTACGAAGTGCCGTCGCGCCGCTGGAAGGCGTAGAGATTTCCCTGCCCCGCGGCGAGCGTTCGCCAATGGCCGTCTCGACCCCAGCGCAGATAGGAAACTCCGTCGATCGCACGCAGGCGATCGCCTGCGTGGACTCCCGCCTCGTGCGCCTCGTCGGTCGCCCACGTGATCGTCACCTGACCGGCGGAGTTGCCCGTATGAAACGGAATCGTGTAGCCAGTCCCGAAGACGGTCGCGCGGAGGAAGGCGAAGAGCGCGAACGCGGCCCAGGCCATGGCCAGCCACAAGGTGACGCGCCGGAAGCGCAGACCCGGCGCAGGGAGACCGGTCATCGTTCTTCTCCGTGCGGAACAGCGGTCTCGTCGCGCGACTTCCCCTCCGGCCCGACCCGTTCCCCCCGAGACGACGCCGATCGCTCCGCCTCCTCCTCTTCCGGGGGGTTCGCCACCAACGGCAGCTCGATCATGAACGTCGTGCCCTCGCCGAGCCCCGAGCCCACCAGCATGCGGCCGCCGTGCCGCTCGACGATCCCGTACGAGATCGACAGCCCGAGCCCCGTGCCCTTCCCCACCGGCTTGGTGGTGTAGAACGGTTCGAAGATCCGCGCCTGGACCTCGGGCGGGATTCCGGGCCCGTCGTCGTGGAACTCGAGCCGGACGCCCGTCGCCTTCCCCGCGGCCGCGCCGTCGTTCGCAGGCGGACCGACGACCCGGGTCCGAACGCGGATCTGCCCCTTGCCGTCGAGCGCATCACACGCGTTCATCAGCAGGTTCATGAACACCTGGCTCAGCTGGCCGGCGTAGCAACGGACACGCGGCAGCTTGCCGTAATCTCGCACCAGTTCGATCCCGTCGCGCAAGCGCGGCTCCATCAACGTCACGGTGCGGTCGATCTCTTCGTTGAGATCCACGTCCACCAGATCGGCCTGATCCATCCGGGAGAAGGTGCGCAGGTCCTGCACGATCTTCGTCACCCGCTCGGTTCCTTCGCGGCTGCGATTCAGCAGCTTCTCGATTGCCGACTCGATCTTCTCCGTGTCCTCCCCGGCTCGATGCGCCGCGGCGAGCCGCCGGCTGTACTCCTGCAGCAGTTGGAGATTCGCGTGGACGAAGCCGATCGGGTTGTTGAGCTCGTGGGCCACGCCCGCCACCAACTGTCCGAGCGAGCGCATCTTCTCGCTGTGCATGAGCTGCGCCTGCGCCTCGTGCAACTCGCGCGTTCGCTCCTCTACGCGCGCTTCGAGAGTAGCGTTGAGATCGGCGATCTCGTCGAACGCCCGTGAATTCTGGATCGCAATGGAACTCTGATTCGCGAGCGTCAGAAGCAGCTGGCGATCCTCGGCACTGAGACGCTCTCCGGAGTATTTGTGACCGACACCGATCGCGCCGATCAGCTCGGCGCCGTAGGGGATCGGCACGATCAGCTCGACTTCGAGCTGGTCGAAGACGTCGCGGCAGAGCTCTCGGACCTCCAGATCGAGCTCGTCGTCGAAGTCGGAGCGCTCGATCGCGTCGCGCCGAGTGAGCAGGCGACGACACAAGGGATGGTCGAGCGAGAGCAGGAAGTCGAGGGATTCCTCCTCCCACGGCCCACGCGAAGCGACGGGCGCGAGCTGGCGGCCCTGTTCCTCTTGCAGCAACACGACGGCCCGCCCGACGCCCATCGTCTCCGTGAGCGCCACGAGGATCCGATCGACGACTTCCTTGGTCGACAGCATCGAGACCATCGCCTCGGAGATCTCGCGCAGGGCTCGGCGATAGAGCGCGTGATCCCGATCGAAGAAACGATCGACGAGGTCCTGCATGCGATCGCGCAGCGGATTGAACGCGAGGATTGCAGCGAACAGGAATCCGACGGAGAACCACGGGGAGCGGGCGTTGACGTTGAAGCGCGTTACGACGGCATCGGCGAAGGTGATCAAGAATGCGTAGACACCGGTGATGGCGAGTGTGACGGCGCCGTAGCTCGCGCTCGACTTCGCGACCACGCGAATCTCGAACAGCTGCTTGCGCACGATTCCGTAGCCGACGGCGATGGGAAATACGAAGAACGACGCGAATCCGAGGTGGTACGGAAACGACGCCGGCAGCCAGTTTGCTGCCAGCAGCGCCAGCATCGCAGGCAGGAAGCTGACGACGGCGCCGAGCAGCATGACGTCGGCGCGATCGGCGGCCTTGGTCTCCCGGAGATGGCTGCGCTCGCGCAGCGCGACGACCAGGGAGCCAGCGCACAGCGCGATCGTGAACCACAGCGCTGCCGGCTTGCCGACGCTGACGGGGAGGCCGAGAGCACCCTCGCTGGCTGCCAGCACTCCGATCGGAACCGCGAGCAGATACGGAAGACTTCGGGCCAGCGGCTGCCGCACGATCCACGGGGGCTGCTCGGGGTAGGTCGTGAACAGATGAAAGGTGGTAGCACCGACGAGCGGCAGGTTCAGCCAGTAGGCGAGCCACGGCGACGTGCCCGGTTGCGTGGGCAGCAGCAGCTGGGCCCCCATCACGCTGCAGAAAAGGAACAGCGCCCAGGTTTCGGCGCGGTCCGGGCGCAGCCGCCAAACCGTGATGCCGACGGCGAGATAGACGAGTCCGATTCCCGGGAGCAGCCACAACACCAGCGAGAGTGAGCGCGGCAGTAGCGCGTCGGAATCGACCGGATGCAGGGAGACCTCCAGCTCCCGATCGCTGCGTTCCTTGCCAATTCGGTAGGCGTTGGTGGCGTCGACGCGGAAGCGGTCGCGATCGAGCAGCGCTCGCTCCACCACCTCGCCGTCGATCGCCAGCAGCCGATCGCCCGGCGCGACGCCCTGCGCGCGGGCCTCTTCGGACACCGCGCTGATCCGCCACGGGTGGGTCGCGAGGCCGCCGATGACCAGCGGCGGCGTCACCTCGGGACGGGCTGTCAGCCGGTGCGCCGCGGCGAAGCCGAAGGCGAGCAGGGCCCAGGCCAGCGCCAGAAGGGCGGTGACTCGCCGGAAGCGCAGGGTCGCGTTGCGGTTCATCTCGCTCCCGATGACACCCAGCGATAGGGTAAGGAGCGAGTTGGCTCGCCGTCAAACCGACGAAACCGGCTGGAGCTTCAGCCGGCGGAGCGGGAGAGCAGAGCCGTCAGCGCCCCTGATGCCGGGCCTCGAACTCGATCAGCGCGGGGTCGACGATCGTGTCGGGCTCGTAGTTGTAGCCGCGGTTGCTGATCGCGACGAAATCTCCGTCCGCACCGGCGGCGGTGGCCTCGGCGGCGATGAGAGCGCGAATCTGCGCGATCCTGGCGCCGGTATCGATCCTCGCCGAGCGCGGGGTCGGAGCATCGAGCCGGCACACAGGAGCGTCGCTCGCTCCGAGGTGATCGGGGGACAGCGTCGACAGGAAGCCCTCGGCCGCGTTCGGCGACGCGAGGGGTTCGGCCTGCGCGGACGCCGAACCCGGGCTCACGAGTGCGACCCCAGCGACCACGACGAGGACGCGAGCAGACAGCCTGATGGTGTGGCGGATCATGGGGACCTCCTCGAGGGATTTTCGACCGCCTTGGATCGACCAGCCCGCCAGCCGGCTTGATCCCAGAATAAGGATTCGCTCCGAACCTCCGCGAGGAGCGAGTTCGCTTCGCGCGGCGAGCAGATGCCACCCCACGTGCCGGAGCGGTGCGGAACCGCTGCGCCCGACCTGCGCGGGATCCGCTGGTCGTCAGGGCGTCAGTGGATACTCTCG
Organism: uncultured Spirochaetales bacterium; assembly: GCA_964403735.1. GTDB lineage: Bacteria > Myxococcota_A > UBA9160 > UBA9160 > PR03 > CAADGG01. The sequence goes on from CAYOHN010000072.1 coordinate 6,888, forward strand.
ACCGATGGCAGCCGCGAGCGAGGAAAGAATCTGCGCCCGCTGCGGACGGGGAATTGCGCCTCGGCGCCGCTGGTCCTCACGCGGAGATGACACCTGGGCCGCGGTTCGACACTGCAGTGCAGCGTGCCGGAGGCGGCGCCTCGGCCCGCTCGACGCCCGGCTCGAGGAAGCTCTGCTCACGCTTCTCGTCGCCCGCCCCGCGGCGGCATCGATCTGCCCGTCCGAAGCCGCTCGCCTGGTCGATCCGGCGGGATGGCGTCGACTGCTCGAACGAACGCGCGCCGCGAGCCGACGACTGGTCGCCGCCGGTCGACTCGAGATGACGCAGCGCGGACACGTCGTCGATCCCTCGTATGCGCGCGGTGCGATCCGTCTGCGACTCCGGCGCTCCCCGTGAGTTCGCGCAGTGCGTTCGTCGCCGAGCTGACCGCTCGCACATCCGATCCCGCCAACCGGCGCTGGCTCTTCGTCCCGTACGACCAACTCAGCGACGGGATCGGCCCGCTCGCGCGCGAGGATCCGCGCCGTCTCGGCATCGTCCTGGTCGAGACGTCGTGGAAAGGCGCACGGCGGCCGTATCACCGGCAGAAGCTCGCGCTGGTCCTGGCGAACCAGCGCCACTTCGCGCTCGAACAGGCGGCGCGCGGCGTCGCCGTGCGTCACGTCGTCAGCCGGTCCCGATATGCAGACGCCCTCGCGCCGATCGCTCGGGAGCTGGGACCGCTGCGCTGTCAGCAGCCGGCCGAGCGCGAACTCCGCGCCGATCTCGCACCGCTCGTCGCTGCCGGCGCGCTCGAGATCCTCCCGCACGAAGGCTGGTTGACGAGTCGCGCGGACTTCGACGCGGCATTCGCCGGCGGAAAGCGCTGGCGGATGGACCGCTTCTACCGGCACGTCCGGCAGCGCAGCGGCCTGCTGATGGAGGACGGCGGACCGGTCGGCGGCCGCTACAGCTTCGACACGGAGAATCGCAAACCGTGGCGCGGCGAGCCGCCGGCGCCCGATCCGCCTCGTTTCACGCCGGACGCGATCACGCAGGAAGTCGGCGACCTCATCGAGCAGCACTTCTGCGAGCATCCGGGACGGCTGGACCTCACTTCCCTGCCGGCGACCGCGCGCGACGCAGAAACCCTCTGGCGCTGGGCGCGGCGCGCGTGCCTCCCGCACTTCGGGCCGTTCGAAGATGCGATGGCGTCGGCGTCTTCGACGCTCTTCCACACGCGTGTGTCCCCCCTGCTCAACAACCACCGGCTGCTGCCCGCGCGGATCGTCGCCGAAGCGGCGCGACTCGACGTCCCGCTGCCGAGCCGGGAGGGCTTCGTCCGACAGGTGCTCGGGTGGCGCGAGTTCCTGTACCACGTGCACGAGGCGACCGACGGGTTCCGAGCGCTTCCGGACGGGAGCCGGCCGCCTGTTGCCGGCGCGCCGGGAGTCGGTGGCTGGTCGCGCTGGACGGGCCGGAGCTGGCCCGCCTCCGCGGCGCCGGGGGATCCCGACGGCGGCGCACAGCCGAACCACCTGCACGCGACGCTGCCAATCCCGCCGGCGTACTGGGGAACCCCCAGCGGCCTCGCGTGCCTCGACCGGGTCGTCTCCGATGTCTGGCAGGAGGGCTGGAGTCACCACATCACGCGACTGATGGTGCTCTCGAACCTCGCAACGCTTCTCGGCGTCGATCCGCGGGAGCTGACGGACTGGTTCTGGGCCGCGTACGTCGACGCCTACGATTGGGTCGTCGAGCCGAACGTGCTCGGCATGGGCAGCTTCGCGCTCGGCGACCTGTTCACGACGAAGCCCTACGTCTCCGGCGCCGCCTACATCGACAAGATGTCGGACTACTGCCGGGACTGTGCCTTCGCGCCCAAGCACGATTGCCCGGTGACGAGCCTTTACTGGAATTTCCTCGCTGAACACCGCGACGTGTTGGACGGCAATCCGCGCGTCGCGATGCCTTTGCGCAGCGAGAGCAAACGCGCCGGGGCTCGTCGCACACGGGATTCCCGGGTCGCCCAGCGGGTGCGCAAGGCGCTCGCCGCAGGGCGCGCGATCGAGCCGCGCGACCTCACAGATGAGTCGCTACGGGACGAGTAGCGCCAGCGCGACGACCCCGCGCACGCTCCAGACCAGCGTCCGAAACCAGCTGGTCGTGACGAGGCGACGCTGCGCGACGGGGTCGAAGCCGCGCTCGAGCTTCGCGTGCAGGGGAACCTGGATCGCAAAAGTCGAGAGCCAGATGGCGGCGAGGAGCCCTGCACCGGTGACGACGAGCGGGGATGCCGGCTCGACCCATAGCAACAGACCGGTGCTGCCGCCCTCGACGAGCATCGTCGGAACCACGACGCGGTTGGTCCGGCGGATGTGCTCGCGCTCGTAGACGACGAAGCCCTCGACTCCGACCCGCGCGAAGAGCGGGTAGTGCACGACCTGCACGAACCAGACGAGACCCACCATCGCCCAGGTGGCGGCGGCGTGGACCAGCAGCAGAGCGCCATGGGGATCCATCTCGGCCCGATCCTTCGCGCCCGGATCGGCGCTCGTGTGCCGCCGGCGCAGAACCCGAGGGTTCTAGCCCTGCTCCGGAACCGCCTCGCGTCGCGCGCGTTCGTCGTTCGCCTGTTTCGCGCGCATCAGCTCGGGCATCAAGCGATCGAGATCCGCCAGCGTCCACTGCCGTTCGGCCTGGAACGCCCGGATCACCGCGGGCTGCTGCATGATGCCGAGGGTCCCGCGCATCACGTTGAAGATCTGGCCGGTGATGTCGCGCGCGGCGTCCGATGCGAGCCACGTGCAGACCGGCGCGATCTGCGCGGGACTTCGCGTCCAGTCGTCCTCGGCGGGCTCGTCGCCGCGGCCCTCCATCAGCGGGATCGTGAGCCGGGTGGCGGCGCCGGGCGAGATCGTGTTGACGGTGCAGCCGTACTTCGCGAGCTCGAGCGCCAGGACGCGCGAGAAGCCGGCGATCCCGGCCTTCGCGGCGCCGTAGTTCGACTGGCCGAAGTTTCCGAACAGACCCGACACCGACGAGAAGTTGAGGATCCGCGCGCCGCGTCGGTCGTGCTCGCGCAGGTAACGAGCGAACGGTGCCGTGCAGCAGAAGTGGCCCTTCAGATGGACCGCCATCACGCCGTCCCAGTCCTGTTCGGTCATCTTGAAAATCGTGCGGTCGCGCAGGATCCCGGCGTTGTTGACCAGGATGTCGAGCGCGCCGAACGCTTCGATCGCAGCGCCGAAGATCGTCTCGCCGCCGGGGACCGTCGCCACGGTGTCGTAGTTCGCGACCGCTTCGCCGCCGGCGGCGCGGATCTCCTCCACGACATCATCGGCCACACGGCCCGTGCCGCTGCCGTCGGCGTTGGCGCCGAGATCGTTCACGACGACGCGCGCCCCGGCCCGCGCGAAGTCGAGCGCGATCTCGCGTCCGATGCCGCGGCCTGCCCCGGTCACCACGGCAACCTTGCCGTCCAGAACGCCCATCCTCTCTCCTTCGTTGCGCGGCGACCGGATCGGCCGGCCGCCCGGTGCAGATGTCCTGCCTTCAGATGGGTTCGTAGCGAATCAGGACGCGCTCGCCGCTGTGGAAGCCGCTGCGCATCTCGTCCCGCCAGCGGTCGAACTCGCCGGCGTACTTCGTTTCGTACCGCGCGAGCAGCCGATCGAGGACGGCGACGTCAGTGACGAGCTGCGCGCGCGCGTCGAAGTGCGGTGCCGCACGGAACGCCTCGTTGCGGCCGCGCCCGGTGAGCCCGGTCTTCCAGCGCCCGTGATTTCCCACCCAGAGTCGCGCGCGCTCGACGCCGCGCTCCCGCAGCGCCGTCGCCTTCCAGCTGCTCGGGCGGGTGTTGATCACCACCCCGCCGTCGAGCCAGCCGAACCACACCTCGCCGTGACAGGTGCTTTCGCTGCCGTCGGCGCGCAGCGGGGAGATGTACACGAACTCGCTGTCCTCGAGCAGCGCCCGCATGCCCGGGTCGAGGGTTGCGCGCGGGGCCTTTTCTTCGGCCGCCGGCTGCGCCGAGCCGCGCGGCGCCCACAACCAGGCAGCGGCGCCGGCTGCGATGGCGAGAAACTGGCGGCGATCGAACTCAAATTCCCGAACCATCGAGCTCCTCCCCCACGTGGATCCCGCACTCGCGGCTATCGGCGCTCTCCCACCACCAGCGCCCGGCACGGATGTCCTCTCCGGGCTGGACCGCCCGCGAGCACGGATCGCAGCCAACCGACGGATAGCCCTCCCGGTGTAGCCGATTCACCGGCACGTTGTGCTCTCGGACGTACGTCCAGACCTGCTCTTCGCTCCAGTCCGCGAGCGGGTTGACCTTGATCCGCCCGCCGTGACCCGTATCGATCTCTACCTTCGGGGCGTCCCGCCGGGTGACGCTCTGCTCACGACGCAGGCCCGCCACCCACGCATCGACACCTGCCTCCGCGAAGTAGCGCTGCATCGGCTCCACCTTGCGCAGCCGGCAGCACCACTGGCGGTTCTCGACGGATTCGTAGAACAGGTTCTGCCCACGGCGCCGCACCATGTCCTCGACGGCACGCGGATCCGGGAAAACGACTTCGACCTGGAGGTCGTAACGGTCCCGCACGCGGTCGACTAGATCATGCGTCGCCTGGGGCAGGCGTCCGGTGTCCAGCAGGAAGACTCGGGAGGTCGGCTCGAGGCGCTGCATCATGTCGAGGATCACGAGACCCTCGGGCGCGCCGAACGAACACGACAACACGAGACGAGGATGGAAGCGCTCGATCGCCCAGCGCAGCAACGCCTCGGCGTCGAATTTTTCGAGGCGGCCGCTCTCGACCTCGGCGAGGAGGGCCGGCGCGATCCGGGGCGCAGCCGTGTCGCGCTCTGCGACGAACGGAACTTCGGTCACAATCTTTGCCCTCCAGCGGGCTCGCGCGCGTCCTCCAGCGGGCTCGCTCTGGACTCGGCACCCGAGCACCAATTTCCGACTTCGGAGCGCGCTTGGCAAGCCGGCTATTCTGGATCTGGTCGTCGTATTTTTGGAGCCCCACTGAGGGTTCCGGGCCATCGTCGCACGGCCTCAGGGTCGCGCACGCGCGCGGCGAGTTCGTCGACGCGCTCGCCGCGAACCGGATGGCGCAGCGTCGGCGCCAAGATCGACAGCGGTTCCAGCACGAACGGCCGCTCGGCGAGACGCGGGTGCGGCACACGCAGGTCGGACTCGTCGATGACCCGCTCGCCGTACAGCAGCACGTCGAGGTCCAGCGGGCGCGCGAGCCAACGCGTGGCCCGACGCGTCCGGCCCGCCTTGCGTTCGATGACGAGCAGCGCTTCCAGCAGCGCGCGCGGCGCAAGGCCCGTCCGCAGCTCGACCACGGCGTTCAGGAACGGTCCCTGCGGCGGCGGTCCGACGGGATCCGTCTCGAAGATGGGGGATAGCGCCTCGATGCGGGTCTCCGGCAGCGCCGCGAGCCGCCGGAGCGCCAACGCGAAGTGCGCCTCGCGATCTCCGAGGTTGCTGCCGAGCGATACGAAGACGCGCTCAGCGGAGCTCACTCGGCCGCCATGGCCGGGTCGATCAGCGCCCCGGTCTCGAGCACCTCGTCGCCGCGCGTCGCGCGCTCGAGTGTGAGCGGCGCGCGCTGGCGGAACGGCGCGCTGCGGACCGGACAGGGATCGACGGGGCAACCGCGGCAATGACGCGGCCGACACGGATCGAAGTGCACGATCGCCTCGCCCGGCAACGCAGACGCCCCGAGCAGGCTGCCCTCGAGCTGCTCGCTGATCTGGTGCAATCGATCGGCGTCGAAGTAGCGCGGCACGACGATGTGCACATCGACGTGTTGGGTCGGTCCGGAACGCCATGCGCGCAGGCTGTGTGCGTCGATGCACCAGGGCTCGCGGTCGCGCTCGAGCGCCTCCGCCATCTCGGCGAGTACCTGCGGATCCGCCTCGTCCATCAGGCCCGCCACGGCCTGCCGCAGCAACTGCCAGCCGGTCCGCAGGATGTGGATCGCGACGGCCATCGCGACCAGCGGATCGAGTCGCTCCCAGCCGCTGATCCACACCGCGGCGAGTCCGGCGACGACCCCGACGCTGGTTGCCACGTCCGTCAGCAGGTGCTTGCCGTCGGCGACGAGTGCCGGCGAGTGCGCACGGCGGCCGACGCGGATCAGGTGCCCGCCCACCGCCGCGTTCGCCGCCGTCGCCACCGAGACGAGCACGAGGCCGAGATCGAGCTGGCGAAGCCGCGGGCCTGCGACGAGCTGGTGGATCGCCTCGGCCGCGATCAGCAGCGCCGCGACGGCGATCAGCGTCCCCTCGACGCCCACCGAGAAGAACTCGACCTTGCCGTGGCCGTATGGGTGGTTGCGATCGGCCGGCTGCATCGAGATGTACAGACTGAACAGCAGCAGCGCGCCGGCGACGACGTTGACGACGGACTCG
>CAYOHN010000073.1:0-13250 GCA_964403735.1 uncultured Spirochaetales bacterium
ACGCGTGATCGAGCGCATCGAGAATGGCGTAGTCGTGCCGGCCGAGCAGACACGAGAGCGTGCCGATGTTCACCTGGAAGCCGGTCGAGAACGTCAGCGCGGCTTCCCGCTGCATGAACGCCGCGAGCCGGGCCTCGAGCCGCTCGTGAAGGTCGAGCGAGCCGTTCAGCAGCCGGGAGCCCGCGCAGCCGGTGCCGTAGCGGGCCAGCGCGGCGGCTGCGGCCGCCTTCACCTCGGGATGGTTCGTCAGGCCGAGGTAGTTGTTGGACCCGAGCATGATGAGCCGCTGGCCGTCGGCCATCACGACTTCCGGATCCTGCGCCGAGGCGATCGTCCGGTAGTACGGGTAGAGGCCGGCGGCGCGCACGTCGCGCGCGGTGTGGAAGTCGACACACTTCTGGAAGATGTCCAAACCGGGAACCCTCCGGGGGGAGGCCGGACCGGATTGTAACGAACCGCCGTGGCGTCGCGGTGGCAGTGGCCCCCGCGGGCAAGGACGGGCATCGTACCGGCATGCGAGACGGAGCGTTCCGCGGTCGGCGCGCGTTGGTGACGGGGGGATCGAGCGGGATCGGGCGGGCGCTCGCGTTCGCGCTCGCCCGCGCCGGGGCGGATGTGGCCATCGTCGCGCGGCGCGAAGCGCCGCTGCAGGAGACCGCCGCCGCGCTCCGGACCGCGGCGCCGGAGAGCACGATCGCGCATATCGTCGCCGATGTCGCGGATCCGCAGCAGGCCGCGCAGGCGGTGACCGCGTGCACGGCGGCGATCGGTGGCCTCGATCTGCTCGTGAACAACGCCGGCATCGCGCTGGCGCGCCGCTTCGAGGACACGCCGCCCGGCGCGTATCGCGAGCTGCTCGACGTCAACTATCTCGGCGCCGTGCACGTGACGCGCGCGGCGCTCCCGCATCTGGCCAGCGGCGCGAGCATCCTCAACGTGTCGTCGCTCGCCGGCGCCCTCGCGGTGTATGGCTACGCCGCCTATGCGCCGAGCAAGTTCGCGCTGACGGCGTTCTCGGAGGTGCTGCGGCAGGAGCTGCGCCCGCGCGGCATCGCGGTGTCGGTGTTGCTGCCGCCAGATACCGATACGCCGCAGCTCGCTGCGGAGAACCGCGGCAAGCCGGCCGAGACCCGGGCGCTGGCCGGCAACGTCCCGGTGCTCGCGCCGGAGGTCGTCGCCGACGCTGCGCTGGCGGGCCTCGCCCGCGGGCGGGCGTGGATCGTGCCGGGCTGGCGCGCTCGCAGCGTGCTGTTCGCGGCCCGGCACGCCCCGGGGCTCGTGCGCTGGAGCGTCGACCGGGAAATCGCGCGGGCGCGCCGCGGTGCGGGCTGATCCCCTCGGCGCTTCCCGGCGCGCGCGTCTCAAGTGACTCGCCGCTCCAGCCGATCCGGACCCACGGTTTCGAACCGGAGGGAGAACCCAGGATGGCATTGTTCGGCAGTCGCAGTGATGAGGGGCAGGACGAGGGCGAAACGGCGGGTGTGGCGTCGTCGTCGGGTCTCGTGGGATCGAGTGCGCCGGCGGCGCAGGCCTCACCGCGCCCGACGCTCAGCGCCTTCATCGATCAGGGCTCCGAGTTCGAAGGCAAGCTCAGCTTCAAGGACACCGTCCGCATCGACGGCTGTTTCCGCGGCGAGATCGCCAGCGAGAACACGCTCGTCGTCGGCGAGACCGGCGAGATCTTCGCCAGCGTGCGTTCGTGCACCGTCGTGATCGCCGGCTCCGTGACCGGTGACGTCGTGGCCAGCGATCGGTTGGTGCTCGAGAAGACTGCGCGCGTCGATGGCGACGTGACGGCCGGCTCGCTGCAGATGGAAGACGGCGCCAGCCTCAACGGTCGCATCACCATGAAGCGTCGCGACGGGAAGAGCTGATCCCTCGAGGAGCACTTCGCTTCGACTTTGAACACCGGAGACGTGTCAGCGCGGGTCGACCGGGACCACCTCGCGAACTCCGGGTACCTCGCGCCGCAACGTCGCCTCGATGACGAAGCGAAGCGTCGCCTGCTGGGCCGGGCACTGGACGCAGGCGCCCTGGAACAACAGGCTCACGGCGCCCTGTTCGTCGACGGCGGCGAGCTCGACGTTGCCGCCGTCCACCAGCAGGCCGGGCCGGAGCCGATCGAGGACGGTCTCCACCTGCGCGCGCAAGCGCCGGACGGCTTCGAGGTCGCAGGCCATGGCCTTCCTATCGGCTGGGCCGCGGCCGTCGTTGAGGGAACCGGACGCCGGGGGTACGCTGCGCGGCGATGCACGTCACCGTTCGCCTGTTCGGACAGATCCGCGAGGCCGTCGGAGCGAAGGAGCTGCACGTGCAGCTTCCGGAGGGCGCGCGGGCCAGCACGCTGCGCAGCCTGCTCACCGAGCAGTACCCCGCGTTCGCCGCGCCGGACGCGCGGCTGCGGGTGTCGGTGAATCGCGAGTTCGCGGCCGACGACGCGCCGCTGGCCGATGGCGACGAGGTCGCGTTCCTGCCGCCCGTGTCGGGCGGCTCGGGCGTCGCGCCCGGGACGGGCGGGGCGGCAGCGGACGAAGCGCGCTGCACGATCTCGGCGCTCCCGCTCGATCCCGATCGCGTCAACGCGCGCGTTGTCGGGCCCGACGCCGGCGGGCTCGTGACCTTCGTCGGCGCCGTGCGCGATGCGTCGCGCGGCCATGCGATCGAGCATCTCGAGTACGAGGCGTATCCGGAGATGGCGATCCAGGAGATGGATCGGATCTGCGACGAGGCCGGGCGGCGCTGGCCGGGGACCCGCGTCGCCATCGCGCATCGCGTCGGTCACCTGGGCATCGGCGATTTCGCCGTCGTGGTCGCGGCGGCGTCGGCGCATCGCGCGGAGGCGTTCGACGCCTGTCGCTTCGCGATCGACGCACTCAAGCAGACCGTACCGATCTGGAAGAAGGAAGTCGCGACGACGGGGGCGTACTGGGTGGACGAGCACGCGTGAGTCCGTCCCACTCCACACAGGTCGGTGACGCGTCGAGCGTCGCCGGACATCGGGCTGCGGCGCCGACGAGCGTACCGGTCGCGGTGATCACCGTCAGCGATACCCGGACGCTCGCCGACGACCACGGCGGCGCCCTGCTCGTCGAGCTGCTCGAGGGCGCTGGACACCAGTTGGTGAGCCGGACGCTCGTGCCCGACGACGTCGACGCGATCCAGCAGGCGCTCGACGAGGCCGTGATGCGCGACGACGTGCGCGCGATCTTCCTGACCGGCGGCACCGGCATCGCGCCGCGCGACGTGACGCCCGAGGCGCTGCATCCCGTGCTCGATCGCGTCATCCCCGGCTTCGGCGAACTGTTCCGCGTGCTCTCGTATCAGGAGATCGGCGCGGCGGCGCTGCTCTCGCGCGCGCTGGCGGGCACCGTGCGCGGACGCCTGGTGGTCGCGCTGCCCGGCTCGCGGGCGGCGATCCGTCTCGCCCTCGAGAAGCTGCTGCTCCCGGAGCTCGGCCATCTCACGGGCGAGGCCGCGAAGGGACGCTGAGAGGGTTGGCGGAAGTCGCGAGCATCGACCGAAGGATCGAGGGCCTGGGCGGAGTAGACACCCTCCGGCCAAGGTCCTCGCCGGCGCTATGTCGCGCCCTGCGCGGAGCGGGCAGGCGGCTGCGGAGTTTGGCCTCCGGGTGTCTACTCCGCCCAGGCGCGGGGCTTCTCGTGACTTGTTCCCGGCAACCCTGTGAGCGCGTGTCGGTGGGCGCGGTGCCGGCGATGCTCGCGGCAGTCTCGCTGCTCTTGGCGTCGCCGGCAGCGCGCGCCGAGCTGTGGATCTGGGTCGACGACGAAGGCCGGACGCACGTCACCGATGACGAGAACAAGGTGCCGGAGACCGTGCGGCCGCGCGACGCCGGCGAGGCGGAACTGGAGGGGCTGTGGGGCGGGCGCGTGCGCGGGCCGCAGCCCGCGCCGACGGAGCGCCACTCGAGCCGGCCCGAGGACCGCGCCGCGGCGCTGGTCCGCGGAGCGCTCGAGGATCTCGAGCGCGGAGAGCTCGGCCGTGCGGCCGCCGCGCTCGACGGCGCGCTGCGCAGTGATCCGCGCAACGTGGAGGCGCACTGGTACCTGGCGTTGCTGGATCGCCAGCGCGGCCGGTTCGACTCGTCCCGGCGACACCTGGAAGCGTTCCTCGCCCGCGCCGGAGACGACCACGAGACGTGGCGCGCCTCGGCGCAGCGCCGCCTGGCAGCGATCGCCGACGAGAAGCGCCTGTCCGCCGCCCAGGCCGCCGAAGGGCCGCTGCGCCTCGCGGCGGCCGAGAGCCCGAACTTCCGGATCCAGTACGACGAGCAGCTCGGCGCGGCGCAACCGGACTATGCGCGCAACGTCGCGCGCTGGCTCGAAGAGGCGCGTGAGCACGCCCAGCGCAGACTCGGCATCGTCCCCGCGGAACGCATCGGCGTAGTCTTCTACGGCAAGGCCGCGTATCTGGCCGCCCATCGGCACCGCTTCAGCTTCCCGACGGTGGGCTTCTACGACGGCCGCATCCACGTGGCGTCGGCCGCGCATCCGGCCGGCGAGCTGCGCGCACTGCTGTTCCACGAGTACGTGCATGCCGTCTTCGCGGAACGGACCGGCGGTCATCGCCCGTTCTGGTTGAACGAGGGGCTCGCGGAACTCGCCGAGCGCGCATCCAGCGGGCAGGAGCCGCTTTCGCGGCGCGAGCAGTCCGCCTTGCGCGAGAGCATCGCGAGCGGCGCGTGGATCCCGCTCGCCGATCTGGCGCCGGGCTTCGGCGGACTGCCCGAGACGCAGGCGCGTCTCGCGTACCTCCAATCCACGGCGGCGGCCGCTTGGGTCGCCGCGAGGGCGACGCCGCCCCAGATCTCCGCTTTGCTCGCAAGGCTGGGCGCCGGCGAGGCGCCCGATACGGCGCTGCCCGCTGTCCTCGGCGCCGACACCGACGCGATCGACGCCGCGGTCCGGCGCGAGATCGAAGCGGAGTTCACGCCGGCGGCGGGCTGAAGCCGCCGCCTACGCGCGACCGCGGGATTCGCCGGTCGCCACTGCGCGCGCGATCAGATGGGCAAGGCGCAATGGCTCCGGGAGATCCGCCTTGCGCCGGGACGCTTCGACGAGCGCCGCCGCCTGCGGTGGGTCGATGCCGGCGCACGCGACCCACGGTCCGTGCTCGATCCAGAACGCCGGCGGCGTGCCGGCGACGATCGACAGCCGCGCGTCGAGTCCGGCCGCGCGCAGCGCGTCGGCGAGCCGATGGTCCGACGGATCGCGGCGGTTCACGACGATCACCGGCAGCGCGATCGCCGCCGCCAGCGCGGAGACGTCGACGACGCCGAGCCCCGCGATCGTGATGCCGCCGAGCACGACGCCCGAGAGGCCCTGGGCGAGCCGCAGCTCGCGGATCCACTCGGCCAGGAACGCGCCGGCGTCGTCACCATCGACCGGAAAGTGTGTCATCGCGACGCCCTCGACGAGATCGGCGCCTTCCATCCGGACCGCGACGATCGGGACCTCGCGATCGCGATGGCGATCGAAGGCGCCGTCGTCGATGCCGAGCACGTGCGGCCGCCGCGGCGTATGGCTGCTCATCCGGCGCTCGGATCACGTGCGCAGGACGAAATCACGCAGCCCCTCGACCGATTCGTCCTCGACCTCGACCCGGGCGACGCGCGCCGCCGGCGGCCCGTCGCCGCAGAACGCGATCGCGGCGGCGACGGCCTCCGCGGATCCCTCGAACACCGCCTCGACACTGCCATCCGCGCAGTTGCGGACCCAGCCGGCGAGTCCGAGCGCGCGCGCGCGCTGCTGCGTCGAGCCGCGGAACCACACGCCCTGCACGCGGCCGTGGACGTGGACCCGCTTGCGCTGGCGCTCCGGTCCATCGGTCGGCTGCCGCTCACGGTCTTCCCCCATCGCGCCTCTCGCCGGTCGGGCGCTCCGCCCGGTGCCTCGGCCCGCTACGCTAGCGGACCATGGCAACCTGGCTCGACTCTCCCGGTCACTCTCCCGGTCCGAGGCCCGATCCCTCCGAGCCGGCGCTTGGCTCGCTCCTCTCCGAAGCCCGCGCCGCGCTTCCGAACGTCGTGGCACTGCGCCGGCGGCTGCACGAGAACCCGGAGCTCGGCCTGGTGCTGCCCGACACCCAGAAGGCCGTGATCGAAGCGCTCGCGCCCTTCGATCTCGAACTCGCGACGGGCGGCAGCACCAGCGCCGTCGTCGCGACGCTGCGCGGTGCGCGGCCGGGCGGTACCCTGTTGCTGCGCGCCGACATGGACGCGCTGCCGATGCCGGAGCACACCGGGCTGCCGTTCGCGTCGCGGCACGAAGGCCGCATGCACGCGTGCGGCCATGATGCCCACGTGGCGATGCTGGTCGGCGCCGCCGGGCTGCTGGCGCAGCGCCGCGACACGCTGGCCGGCACCGTGAAGCTGCTGTTCCAGCCCGGCGAGGAAGGCCACGGCGGCGCGCGCATCCTCGTCGAGGACGAGGGACTCCTCGAGGCAGCACCGGCGGTCGACGCCGCCTTCGCGATCCACGTGGATTCGACGCTGCCGCCCGGGCGCGTCGCGCTGCGCCCCGGCCCGATCCTCGCGTCCGGCGATGTGCTGTCGATCGATCTGCACGGCCGCGGCGGCCACGCGTCGATGCCGCATCACGCGGTGGATCCGATCCCGGTCGCGTGCGAGATCGTGCTCGCGCTACAGACGTTGGTGACGCGCCGGATCGATGCGTTCGATCCCGTCGTGATCACCATCACGCGTCTCTCCGGCGGCACCGCGAACAACGTGATTCCCGCGACCGCGAATCTGCTCGGCACCATCCGCAGCGTCTCCGAGCGCGCGCGCGCCGCGGCGCACGAAGGCGTCCGCCGCGTCGCGGCAGGGATCGGCGCGGCGCACGACGTCGATGTGAAGGTCCACATCCTGTCCGGTTATCCGGTGACGGTGAACGAGCCACGGTTCACGGACTTCGCGCGCGGCGTCACGAGCGAGCTACTCGGCGCGCGCGCCGTGGCGGACCTTCCGGCGCCGGTCATGGGCGCGGAAGACTTCTCGTACGTCCTCCAGCGCGTCCCGGGAGCGATCGTGTTCCTCGGCGTCCGGCCGCCCGGCGAGCGCGCCGAGCCGATCCATTCGAGCCGCATGACCATCGACGAGGACGCGCTGGCGAACGGCGTGGCGCTGCACACGGCGCTGGCGCTGCGCTGGCTCGCCGCGCACGGGACGGCCGGGTGAGCCGCAGCGCCGACGGGGCCCGCGCCGCCGCCGCCCGGCTCTCGACGGCAAAGCCCAACGCGGATGCCAACGATGCCTCGTGGCCGCTCCCGCCCCGCGCCGCGCGCACGTTCTACAACGTCGCCGACGCGTGGCTCCCGACGGACGCCGGCGAGCGCGATCTCGTCGCGGCGCTCGCGCCGCAGCTGCCCGAGGCGGCCGAGCGGGCCCGCTTTGCCCGCGCCCTCGCCTGGCTCGAGTGGTCCCCGCGGTTACTGCTGCACTCGACGCGCGGCCTCAGCTGGCTCCCGCGCGCCGAGCGCCGCACATGGCTCGACCGCCTCGAACGCCGCGGCCCGTTCCGTCGCGCCGCCGCCCGCGCCCACCGCGCCGTCCGACTGGCGTGCCAATGAGAAGTGCAGCCGAGTCGGCGAGATCTCGCTACTTCACAGGCAGCGCCGCCGCGAAGCGGACACCGCGCGTCAGCCAGCGGCGCAGGTCGCGGTCCGACTCGAACCCGCGGCTCCCGACGAAGACGAACCCCTTCATCGGCCGACCGGTGAAGTCCATCGCGCGGGCGTGCGGGAGACGCAACGCCTCGTCGTACGCCTCGGGACCCACGCGCACCATCAGCTCGTCTCCGACGACGCCGACACACAGGTGTCCGCGAAGGAGGAAGGCGAGGCCGCCGAACATCTTCTTTTCCGACACGCCCGGCCGGTCGTCGAGCGCGTCGCGGATCCGCTGCGCGAGGCCTTCGTCGTAAGGCACCGGATCCTCTCTTCTGTCGTGCTCAGTCCTTCGACGGCGCGTAGTACTCGAAGTCGACGAGGTTCTCGCGCAGGTAGTCGCGCAATCGGGAGACCACGCGGGCCTCGAGCTGACGGACGCGCTCTCGCGTCACACCGAACTCGTCGCCCATCTCCTGGAGCGTCTTCGGCTCCTCGGCGAGGATGCGCTCCTGCACGATGCGCTGCTCGCGTTCGTCGAGCGATTCGGCGAAGGCGTGCACGTTCTCGAGGAATACCCGGCGCAGCTCCTCGTCGGCGACGCTCTGCTCTGCGGACGGCACGCTGGAGGACAGGAAGTCGCCGTAGGTGGCGCCGCCCTCGTCGTCCTGGCGCGCCGGCGCGTCCGTCGACAGATCGCTCTGCCCGAGCCGTTGCTCCATGTCGCGCACGTCGTCTTCGCTGACGTCGAGCCGTTCGGCGATCAGCCGCGGCTCGACCTCGATGCCCTGGCGCTCGAGCTCGCGCTTCTCCTTGTTGAGCCGGAAGAAGAGCTTGCGCTGCGCGCGCGTGGTGCCGAGCCGAACCAGTCGAATGTTGTCGAGCAGGTACTTCAGGATGAAAGCGCGGATCCAGTACGCCGCGTACGACGAGAGCTTGACGCCCTGATACGGATCGAAGCGCTGGACGGCCTGCAGCAGTCCGACGTTGCCCTCCTGGATCAGGTCCAGCACGTTGGTCCAGCTGCGCCGGTACTCCATCGCGATCTTCACGACGAGGCGTAGGTTGGCGAGCACCAGCATCCGCGCGGCTTCGGCGTCCTGCTCTTCGACCCAGCGGCGCGCCAGCACCTGCTCGTCCTCGCGCGAGATCGGCGCGTAGTGGCGAAGCTGCGCCAGATACCGGGTCAGCGAGTCGCCGCCGGTGACGTCGCCCCTCGGCGTCGGCACGGCCGGCAACGTCGGAAGGACGGATGCGGCCGGGACGGCCGCGGCGGCGGCGGGGGGCGCCGGCGGGGTCGGACGCTCCAGAGGATCGCTAGGGGTCACCCGCGGAACTTAGCAGAGAGAAACACCCCGGAATCGCAGCGGCGACCGGTGCCGGACCGGACGCGGGCATCAGGGATGGAAGGTCCGGATATACGCGACGAGGTCCGCGATCGCTCCGTCCCCGAGGTGCGCCCACGGCGCCATCAACGGAGAGCCGCCATAGGCACCGGCGCCGTTCGTGATCACTGCGCGGAGATCGGCGTCGGTTCCGCTCGTGCCGTCTCCATCTGCGTCGAGCACGAACTCGGCCCGCGTGAAGTCCCGCGCGGGCGTTCCCTGAGCGGTCAGCGCGGCGCCCGTCGGGCCGTCTCCCTTGCCGCTCGCGCCGTGACAGCTGACACACTCGAGGTCGTAGACGGCCTTTCCTTTGCCGACGTCGGCTGCCCGACCCGGGGACGTCGTCAGCGCGAACCCCAGCGCGGCCATCGCGATAGCGGGCGCTGCGCCGATCGGGGAGCCGGAGACTCTCATTTTCGGCTCCGCTCGGCGAGTCCGAGCCGTGGCCATTCCTGCAGCAGCTGCACCAGCAGCCGGACGCCGAAGCCGGTCGCGCCGACGGGCTGGGTGGGTCCGGTCTTGCCGGTGTAGGCCGTGCCGGCGATGTCGAGATGGAGCCACGGCACATCGCCGACGAACTTCGACAGGAACGCCGCCGCCGTCGATGCCCCGGCGTCCCGGCTGCCGCTGACGTTCTTCAGGTCGGCGATCGCGCTCTTCATCTGCTCGCGGTGCTCGTCGGCGAGCGGCATCGGCCACGCCCGCTCGCCGCTGGCATCGCCGGCGCGGCGGGCGGCGTCGATCAGTCCCTCGTGATTGCCGAACAGGCCGCAGGCCCAGCTTCCCAGTCCGACGACCACCGCTCCGGTGAGCGTGGCGAGGTCGATCATCGCGGCCGGGTCGAAGGTGGTCCGCGCGTAGTGGAGCGCGTCGCACAGCACGAGCCGGCCTTCGGCGTCGGTGTTCTGGATCTCGATCGTCTGGCCCGACATCGACATCAGGATGTCTCCCGGTCGATAGGCGTCTCCGCTGGGCATGTTCTCGGCCGCGGCCACGACGCCGACCACGTGCAGCGGCAGATCCAGCAGCGCCACCGCGCGCAGCAGGCCGACGACGGTCGCAGCTCCCGACATGTCGTGCTTCATCTCGTGCATGCTGCCGGCCGGCTTGATCGAGATCCCGCCGGTATCGAACGTCACGCCCTTGCCGACGATGCACACGGTCGGTCGCTTGCTGCCGCGCTTCGGCTTGTGCTCGAGCACGAACAGCCGCGGCGGATGCGCGCTGCCCTGGCCGACGGCGAGCAGTGCGCCCATCTTGCGCCGACGCAGCTCGGCGACGTCCATCACGCGGCACGTGAGACCCACCTCGCTCGCCACGCGCCGGGCCGCGCGGGCGAGCGCGTCGGGCGGCAGCAGGTTCGGCGGCTCGTTCGAGAGCTGCCGCGCGACGTTCTGGCACTCGGCGATCACCCGGCCGGCCTCCGCCGCCTTGCGCGCGCCCGAGAGATCCGCGGCGCGCTCGACGACGAGCGACGTCCTGGCGACCGGCGGCTTCGCATCTTCCCGCCGCGTGCGCCGGGTGTCCGAGCGATACGCCGCGAGCACGGCGCCCTCGGCGAGCGCCCGCGCAGCCGGTTCCGCCGGGATCCGGCGGGAGGTGGCGAGCGCGATGGCCACGGTTTTGGCTCCGCGCGCCGCGGCGGCTCCCAGCGCGCGTCCTGCCGCCTTCCGGAGCCCTTCGGCGTCGAGCTTGGCCTCGTCGCCGAGGCCGAGCAGCAGCACGCGCTTGGGTCCCGCCTTGCCGCGTCCATACAACAGCTGCGAGTCGCTCGCCCGGCCCTTGAGGTCGCCGCTGCGGACGACCGCGTCGATCTGTCCGCCGAGCACTCGATCGACGGCGGCGATGCGCGCCGGCAGCTTGGCGCCGGCCGGCAGCGTGAATATCGGGAGCGCCAGCAAGTCGACCGACGTGCGTGCCAGATCGTGCGATTCCACGGTGAGCTTCATGCGATCTCCTGGGGCTTGGTTTGAAGGCATCCACGGCGTCTCCTACCCTGCGCCGCAACCGTATTCGAGAGGAACATGGCATCGATTCTCGCCGGCGCGGACTGGGGGGTACCGCACTGGGGAGGTCAGCACTGGGGGAGCCAGAGCTGGGGGGATCCGCTCGTCGGCGTACAGGTCGCGAGTCTGGACATCCTCAGCCTGATCCTGCAGGCCAGCTGGCTCGCCAAGTTCGTTCTCCTGCTCCTCGCACTCGCTTCCATCATCAGCTGGGCCATCATCGCCTTCAAGTGGCGCGAGCTTCGGCGCGCCGCTGAAGATAGCGAGGCATTTCTCGAGGTGTACCACGAGGGCTCGCTGGAGTCCGCTCACGACGCGGCGCGCGAACTCTCTGCGAGTCCGCTCGCCCAGATTTTTCTCGACGGCTACGGCGAGCTTTCGCGCATCGCGCGCTACGCGGGCAAGTCGCTGGCCTCGGGTCTCGGAGAGATGCAGCAGCGGACGCTCGATCGTGTCGTCGAATGGAGCGCCGCCGGCGAGGCGCAGCGCCTCGAACGCGGACTCGAGTTCCTGGCGACGACGGGCAGCTCCGCACCGTTCGTCGGTCTGTTCGGCACCGTCGTCGGGATCATCGCGTCGTTCCACCAGATCGGCGAGGCGGGCAGCGCGAGTCTGGCCGTCGTGGCGCCCGGGATCGCCGAGGCGCTGATTGCCACGGCGATGGGCCTGGCGGCTGCGATCCCCGCATCGATCTTCTACAACCACTACGTCGGTCAGCTGCGCAAACTCGGCAACTCGATCGATCTGTTCACCGCGCAGTTCCAGGCCGATCTCCGCGCGCGCCGGGTCCACGTGGCCGACGGCTCGCGCTCGGCAGAGGCCTGAGCGATGGCGGCGGTCCGGCGCCATGGCCATGGCGGTCTCGCGTCCGAGATCAACGTCACGCCGTTCGTCGACGTGATGCTGGTGCTGCTCGTGATCTTCATGGTGACGGCGCCGCTGATGCAGCAGGGCATGGACGTGAATCTCCCGGAGACGACCACGCAGCCGCTGCAGCTCAGCGAGGAGCCGCTGGTGCTGACCGTCCAGCGGGACGGCAGGACCTTCCTGGCCCGCGAGGAGATCGCCGCCGACGCCTTGGCGGCCAAACTCGAGGCGGTCTTCGCGGCCCGCGGCGACAAGGAACTCTTCCTGCAGGCCGACCGCGAAGCTCCGTACGGGCTCGTCGTCGAAGCGATGGCCGCGGCGCGGAGCGCGGGCGTGACCAGACTCGGCATCGTGACCGACCCGAAACCGTGAAACCGTGAAGTCGTGAAACCGTGAAGCAGGGGGCCTGATCCGAGCCGGAGTCCGAAGACCGGACCCCTCGATCGAATCGGCCTCGAGGCTTCGCAAACTGGACCCGGAGGACCCGACGCTGGCGTGGGATCGCGCGAAACGCCGTTCGCCTCGCAGTCGCTCGCGCCCCGGCGCGAACGACTGGCTGGACTTGGAGGACCATCGACGGCGCGCTCTGCGCCGCTGGCTGGTCCGTTCGGCGGTCGGCCATGCCGCCGTGCTCGGGTTGCTCGTGTGGAGTCCCGGTCCGCCGACGCCCCTGCTGCCCGGCGTCGTGACCGTCGATCTGGTCGCGATCGGAGCGGTCGCGGCGCCGGGTGCGGCCAGCCGCGTCGCGAGCGCCGCGCCGAGGCCGTCGCCGCCCGCCCGTCCCCGGCCGGCACCGGCTCCGCAGCCGGTCCCGGCAGTGCCGGAGGCACCGAAGCCAACTCCGCCCCGGCCGGAGCCCCCGCGGCGTGAGGCAGTGATTCCGAAGCCCCCGCAGCCCACGGAGCCGAAGAAATCCAAGGAACGCGCGCGGCCCGATCCGAAGCCCGATCCCCCGCCGCCTCCGAAGCCCGAGGCGAGGGCCGACGCCCCGAAGCCGCCTCTGGCCGCGCCGCCCCCGCCCGATCCGCCGCCCCGGCGGGAGGAGGCCTACGAGGACGTGCTCGCGCAGTTGCGAGCGGAGCGCGGAGAGCAGCGCCCCGAACTCGTCGATCGACAGACCGCCCCGACGGCGTCCGCCGCCGGGATTTCCGGCGCCAGCGGGACGACCGGCGCCGCTGCCCGCGGCGCCGGCGCGCTCGTCGACGCCGAGGTCGCCGTCTGGCTGCGCGCGGCCAAGCTGCACGTCGAGCACGCGTGGGTCGTGCCAGCAGGCTTCGAGCGCGAACGACTGCGCACAGTCGTCCAGGTGCGGCTCGACGCCGCGGGGTGGGCGCTCGGCGAGCCGAGGATTCAGCAGCGTTCCGGCAAC
>CAYOHN010000074.1:0-864 GCA_964403735.1 uncultured Spirochaetales bacterium
GCCTTGTCGCCCATGTCGCGCGAGAGCAGCTCGAAGACGTCGGCAACGGCGAAGATGTCGGGATCGATGACGAGCGCCCGGCCCTGATAGCCCATCACTTCGGGCGGTAGGAAGCGCAGCGGCGTGAAGGACTGGAGATCGTCGTTCTTCCACTCGCGCCAGCTTCCATCACGGAGGTAGCGCTGGCCTTCGCGGTCGAGGAAGAAGGGATGCTCTTCCCGGCGAAGGATCCGGACGTCGAAGTCGTCCGGATGGGCCGAGTTGCGCTTCATCGAGTATTCGGACACCAGCGCGCCGACGATCTGGCGGTCGTTGGTGTGGATGAATACGGTCGGCTTCACGCGTCGGCTCCTTTCGTCGCGGCGCCGTACCCGAACACGGGCGAGAGCTTCTCCCGGACCAGGGTATCGATCCGCGCCACCTGCTCGTCGTCGAAGTAGTCGCGATAGCCGCCGACCTTGGCGCGGCGAACCTTGTACGAGTTCGGGTTGTCGCGATCGCGCGCCTGCATGCGGCCGCCGGCAAGCCAGAATTTCTGCTGTGCCTCGAGCTTGCGCATGTTCTCGATCGATGCGTACTCGACGGCCCCGCGGATCGCCGCCTCATCGGTCGGGGTGCCCAGGAACGCGGCGATCCGCGTCAGCTCTCCGACGGTGTCGGCGCGCAGGTCTTCGTAGCGGACCACCATCATCGCCGGGATCTGGTCGACCTCGCTGGCCCAGCCGTTCATCCAGTCGATGATCTTCGCGATCCCGGACGCGGGCCGCATCACGAAGTCGTAGATCGGGACCTCGGCCCCGTCCTCCGGATACTCGTTCAGGGCTTTCTTCTGGGGGCGCATGCGGAACTTCCACTGGAAGAACT
>CAYOHN010000074.1:874-3545 GCA_964403735.1 uncultured Spirochaetales bacterium
CTGCGGGTTGCGGACCAACAGGAGCACCCGCTTGCCGCGGAACGCGGCCTTGTCCCGTTGCCCGGTGTAGTCCTGGATGTAGTTGTCGTGGGTGAAGAAGATCTTCGGGATCCGGCGGTCGCGGGCGTGGAAATTGTCGAAGCCGAGCAGCACCTCCGGAAGCCCGTACAGGAGCTGGTAGAGCCGGGAGATCAGCATCCGGACCCACGTCCGTCCGGCCTTGCCATACGACACGACGACGACGTCGGCCGCCTCGAGCTTGCGGACCTGCTCCCAGCCGCGCAAGCGGCGCTCGAGCACGCGCCGTCGTTCGGCGGGAAGCGGCCGCGCGAGCGTCAGCACGGTGTGACGGCGCATCTTCACGAGGACGTTGCGAAGGGAACTCCGGATCACTCCGATCATCGCGGCGGATTCCTGTCGAGGGGGCACTGTCGAACGGCGCGACCGGGAGGGGCGCGGCGAATCCGCGCGCGGGGCGCCGAAAACCGCGCGTCAAGGTATCACTTCGCGGAACCCATCGCCTCGCTGTGGCGACCCGCGGGGAGCCCAGCCAGCGCACGAACTCGGTCGACCACGGCGTCGAGATCGTCCTGCGCCGGCGCGGCCGGGGAGCGCCACGGATCGCCGAGTTCGACCGCGAGCGACTGTGCGAGTAGCAGCCGCGCCACGGCGTCGAGATCGCGGGAGCGAGTCAGTGTGCGGAGCCCGCTCCGCGGCGCCGGCAGGCGCGCGATGGCGAGGGGCCGGCCGAGACGCGCGACCTCGACCATCATCGTGACGCTGTCCGACGTCACTGCGAAGCGGTCGGCCAGGCCGAGCAGAGCGAGGTACGGATTGTCCGGATCGTCGGATCGCCATCGGTAGAGGGGGGTGTCCGCAGGAAGCGCGCGCTCGAGTGCGTCCACCACCGCAGACGGTGTTCGTCGACTCGTGCAGACGTAGAGAGATCCCCCCGCCTCTGCCACATCGCGGGCGGCGCGCATGGCGACGATGCGCGCCGCGTCGGCATCGAAGCGAACGGCCTTCGCCGGGCCGCCCACGAGCAGCGCGAGCAGCGGCCGCCGCAGCGCGGCGAGGCGAGCGCTCCACGCGGTCGCTGCCGCCGCCACCGCCGCGTCGTCGATCCGGATCAGGGGCAGCAGGATGCGCACGACGTTCGCGCGGTGGCGGATGCGATATTGGGTGCTGGCGACGATGAGATCGAAGCGGTGCGCGTGCCGGCGCGGTTTGCCGATCAGCACGAGCTTCGTCGCTCCGAGTGCTTCGCGCTGAATCCACAGCGCCACCGACGAAAGGCGGCGTCCGACGGTGATCAGCAACTCGGGCCAGGGAGGGTCGAGCGGGTCCGAGCGCGTCGCGTCGATGTGCGCCAGCGAGGGCCGCACGCGCGGTTTGCGCTGCAACCACTCCGGCTTCACGAGAGCCGTGCGGGTTTCGCAGGGCCAGCCGAGCGCGTCCGCCAGCACGCGGATCTGCGCGTTGTCGCCGGGCTTGTCGCCGAGCAGCAACCAGGTGCGCGGCGCGCGGCTCGGCGATGGGCTGGCAGACGAAGAGGATCCCGCGGACATCGCCCGGACGGAAGCACACGCCCGACGCCCGGTCGAGCGCGACCCGCGGGGCGGCGCCCGGTTTCGGGCTTCGAGTCGGGTCGTTACCTTCCGCTTCGGTTCCCCCGCTCCGAGGAGGCGAGATGGTTGACTCCAAGCCGGCCGAATCCAAGCCGCGCGTCTTCATCCACACCAACGAGCGACAGTGGATCGGTGCGCTGGTGTCGCGCCACTCGCTGGTGCGCAACAGCGCCCACGCCGACCGCTTCGACGTGGAGATCCTGTCCAGTGCGGACCATCCTTTCTTGCGCGCGCGCGAAGGGCAGATCTATCTGCGCGATGGGGAGCGAGTGAACTGGCGCTACGACAACCTCCAGTCTTTCACGCCACTGCGCTTCCTACCCCCTGAAAAGATGGGTTACCAGGGCCGGGCGCTCGTCATCGATCCGGACGTCTTCGCCGTCGGGGACGTCTGGGAGCTGCTCTCGCGAGACCTCGAGGGCAAGGCGCTGTGGTGTCGCCCTCGCAGTGGAAGCAAGGGGTTGGCCGGAGGGCTCGCCACCAGCGTGATGCTCCTCGATTGCGCAAGGCTCACGCACTGGCGCTGCGAGCAGCACTTCAGCGAGCTGTTCGCGTTCGAGCGCGACTACATGAAGTGGATCCTGCTCGGGTACGAGCCGCGCGAGACGATCGGGCGCTTCGAGGACGCGTGGAACGACTTCGATCGGCTGACGCCGCAGACGAAGCTGATCCACAACACCAAGCGACAGACACAGCCATGGAAGACGGGGCTGCCAGTGGACTTCACTCCGGCTCGCAAGCGCGTGAAGCCACTGAATCCGGCGACGTGGCTGCGGCCGCTCACGCGCAAGCGCGCCCCCGAGCGCTACAAGCCGCATCCCGACCCGAATCAGGAGCGCTTCTTCTTCGGCCTGCTGCGAGAGTGTGTCGAAAACGGGCTGGTGAGCGAGGACCTGATCCGCGAGGAGATGCGCAAGGATCACGTCCGGCACGATGCGCTCGAGGTGCTCGAACGCACGCCGAAGCTGGCGGGTCGCGCGGCCGCCTGAGCGTCGGCGCGATCGCAAATTCTAGGCGTGGAGGGCCCGGGCGGAGGAGCCACC
>CAYOHN010000074.1:3555-7917 GCA_964403735.1 uncultured Spirochaetales bacterium
AAGAACTGCTTTTGTGTTAGAATCTTTTTCAAGATAAGCGGGCGTCGAGGCTCCGATTCTGCTTTTCTGACGGCTGCGGAGTTTGGCCTCCGGGTGGCTCCTCCGCCCGGGCGCGGGACGTCCTGCCATCTGTTTCATCGGTTTCGGGCAACTCGGTCAGGTCGGTGTCTCGATGTTGATGGTCAGCGTGCGGCGCAGGATCTCGCGGTTGGGAGCCTTCATCGGGCGTACCGAGTGCCACGAGTTGAAGGTCTTCACGAAGACGACGGCCTGGTTGGGTTCGAAGGAGAAGGTGTCGAGCACCTCGACTTCGTCGAACGAGAGTTGGCGATTCAGGCGATTGAAGATCCGAGCCCGATCCTTCGGCCGATTGATGTCGGTGCCGCCACCCCACGACGGATCCCATTCACCTTCGCGCAGCATCGAGACGACCAGAGTGATGATCTTCGAAACGCCGTCGCTGTGCGGGAGTACGTGTCCGCCGAGAGCCGGCAGCATCGAGAACTCGAAGCGCGAGCGCAACTCGAGGGAATCCGTACGGGAGCCGCCGCGGACGGCATCGGCGATGCGCTTGCGGAGACGCTTGCCCGGCGACGAGGTCACGTCGAAGCCGAGATCGACGCCGCGCTCCCGCAGCGCGGTCACTACGCCGCCGATGAACTCCCGGCTCTTGATGTAGCCGTGGAACTCCCGCCAGAGCGGGTGCGATCGCACGAGCGTGTGGAACCGATCGGCGCCGAACTTCTCGCTGAGCGAGAGCTTGTCTCCGACCTTGGCGAGTGACGCGAAGTGCTCGGGCGGAGGGAACGCTTCGACGAGCTCGCGATAGAGGCTTGCGTCCACCAGGGGGCGCGCGATCCCGATCGGGAAGGGCTCGTGGCGCAGCGCGAGGTGGTCGTAGCGGAAGAAGGCGCGCGTCATGCGGCCTTTCGGAACACCACCTGGCGGCGCTGTCCGCGGCGGGTCTGTCCGAGATCCTCGACTTCCTCGACGGCGAAGGTTCCCATCTGGCGGATCTGCTCCACCAGGACATCGGCGTTCTTCCAGTGCGTCGCCTCGAAGTCCCCGGGCACGTGCCCCTCGCCGAAGCCGAGCTCGAACTCGGCGAGCAGGATCCCGCCCGGACGGAGAACCCGCCGCGCCTCGCCGATCATGCGCTCGAGATCGAAGACGTGGTCGATGGCGTTGGTGTAGACGGCGTCGACCGAGCCGTCGGGGAACACGAGTCCGTGGAAGTCTCCGGGAAGCACGTAGGGGTTCTCGTCCCCTGGATTGAGGTCGATCCCGACGGCGAAGTGCCCGAGTCGATGCAACGCGCGGACCTCGGTGCCCAGGCGGGCGCCGAGGCACAGCACGCTACGCATCTCGGAGAGCGGGCGGCACGCCGAAAAGCGTTCGAGGAAGTGGTCGAAGTCCCGCTGCTCGGTCTCCCGCAGGCGATCGGCCACGCCGGCGAGCTTGCTGGCCTGGTGCTGTACGTACTCGTCGTAGGACTCGTAGCGGCGGCGCGCGAAGTCGCCTTCCTGAGTCCAGCGGTCGGAGGCGAAGCGCGCCGCCTTCGCCGCGCGTTTGTCGGCCTGCTTGCGCGCTCGGCCCTTTTCTCCGGGGCCATAGCGCAGGATGTTGCGAACCCGACTCACGAAACCCATTCGGTCCTCCGCACCGGCTCGGCGCATCGTTGCGCTTCCAGCAGCGGGATGCCTGTGCGATCTGACACGAGCGGTTCGGTCGTCCACAGGTCGGCCCGACGCTGCGCGATCTTCGAAAGCACGAGGACGTCCGTGTCCCCGTGGAGGCTCCGGGTCATTCCGCGTTCCTCGATCTCGGGATTCACACCGTAGGCATGCGTCAACTCGAAGCTGAAGCCTGCCACTACGACGCGGTCCGCTCCGCCCTCGGCCAGCGCCAGCGCCACGGCGAAGAGCCCCGTCGAGGGCTGCTTGCGCTGGACCTGCTCGATGACGGCAGGATCGTGATCGCAGAGTACATGAACGAGTGCGTGCCAAGCCGAGAGTCGTCGCACCTCACAGCGCTCGAACCCATAGCCTGCTCGGCGAAGTTGATGGCAGAGATGGAGTGGATGCGAGCGCAGATCGGAGATCTGGCGAACGAGGCGCCGCGGGAACGAGCCCTGCGGCGACCTCCGCGGCAGGAGATAGAGCGTGCGGGTGGACAGATTTCGAAGGGCCACGAGGCTCTGGCGACCCGACGCGATCCCCGAGCCGAGGATGGTCGACATCACGGTGAACGCCGGGATCGGGAGTCCGTAGCGCGCGGCAGAGTGACCCGAGGCGTTGGCGCAGGCGACGACATCGACCGATTCGCGGGGCGGAAGCATCGGCTCGGGCTTGGACCCGAGCACGAGCAGGGTCTTCATCTCGATGTCGGTCGTCGTGCCGACACGACGGCGCCGGCCCGGAGATAGAACTCCTGCGGAAAATCGTCGAGCACCAGCTCCGGCTCCAGTCCGTAGTGCGGGAGATCGGCGATGCGACCCTGGAAGTAGTCGCGCGCGACGATGTAGCGACGCGACGGGCCGCGCTCGTTCACCTCGCGAAACGGCTCGATCATCAGCGTGTGTCGGCGTGCGACGCGGGCGATCTCCGCCAGTGCCTGCTCCCGCACGCGTTCCATCTGCTCGAGCGCGAGGATCGTGACGACGAGATCTACGCTGCCGTCTGCCAGTGGGAGGCGAGCGGCGTTGCTCTGGACGAAGCGCACGCGCCGGAACGCGCCGAGATCGAGGAGCCGAAGCGGCGCGAAATCCTGCATGGGCTTCGGAAGCTCGGCGGCGAGCTGGAGCTGGGTCGCCGCACGCGCCCCCTCGCGGGTGAGCTCGACGCCGGTGAACGAGACGTCCGGGAAGCGGCCGGCGAGCAGCATCAGGTTGACGCCGTTCCCGCAGCCGACCTCGAGCACGCTCCGAGGCGCCAGCCGCTCGAGCAGCTTCACCAGCAGTAGCTGACGCACTCGCGTGGCGCCGATATCACTGGCGAACCAGCATCGGTCGCGCCATTGCCAGGGGCTGGGTCGAGGAACGATCCGACTCGCCGGGTCGTACTCGGAGAAGTCGATCCCCGCCCAGGCCTTCGAGTACTCGGCGCGCACGACGTCGTGACTGCGCTGCCAGGCGGGGAGCTTCCCGAACAGACGCCGGCGCCAGTAGCGCTTGCCGATCTTGCGTTCGCGCCGCGCGAGCTCGCGTGTCCACTCGACGTCCGTCGGCGAGAATCGGCGCTGGACGAACGGTTCGAAGAGCCGCGCCACCTCTTCGGGCTCGATGCCGAGCCCACTCTCGGCGAGCGAAACGGGATTCATTACACAGCTCGGTAGATCATGCGGTTTCGGGCGTCAAGCGGGGGGCTGCGGCCACCAGATTGCGGTCGTCGCCGATGGCTCTTCCGCACTTGTCGTGCTATCTCGCGCCCATGCTGCGCCGGGCCGTCGCGTCGCTGCTCCTCACGGTTCTCTCGATCGTGCTCGTCTTCGCCGTCGCGGAGGGCTTCCTGCGCGCTCGCCCGGGATCGATCAGCCGCGAGGTTCTGCTCGACTTCGATCGCGCCCTCCGCAGCCGGATCGCCGACCGGCTCGGCCTGCCGCTCAAGCTGGCGCGGCGCTGCCTTGCGCCGGCAGAGCGCGGGGATCGAGGCCCCGAACTCTGCCTCGTCGCTCCGGGTGCCGAGGTCCTTCAGGAGGCCGATCCCGAGGACCGCGTCATAGGCGCTCTCGAACGGCTCCCCCACGACGCGCGCGGATTCTGCAATTCGGCGGCGGTTGCCGAGCGCGCGCGCGCGGACGTCGTGGCGATCGGCGACTCCTTCACCTGGTGCACGGCCGTGGCCGCGGGCCGCACCTGGCCCGCTGTGCTGGAGGCGCGCACGGGGCTTGCGGTCTACAACCTGGGCGTGCCGGGCGTCGGCGTGCACGAGTACGTCGAGGTGTTCGAGCGGTTCGGGCTTCCGCTCGCGCCCCGTGTCGTCGTGGTCGGCCTCTATGGTGGCAACGACCTGCGCGACGCGCGCCGCTTTGCCGAACACCGCACGCCTCTCGAGCGCCCGCATCGGCAGGAACGTGCGAGTCTGCTTGCCGTAGCGATGGGTCACAGCTACGCGCTGAATTTCGTCAGTGCATCCATCGAGGTTCTCTCGCACCGGTTCACGCGCCCCTCGATCGACTTCCGATACGAAATCGAGAGCGGTGGCCAACGCGTCGCGATGAACCGCGGAGCGGGCGACCTCGACGAGGTCCGCACGGCCCGGGCGCTCGCTGCGGGCGAGGTCGATCCCGCGCTGTGGGACGCGCCGCTCGGTCGGCTCGCCGCGCTCGCAAACGCGTCCGGGTTCCGCGTCGTCGTCGCGTATC
>CAYOHN010000074.1:7927-13101 GCA_964403735.1 uncultured Spirochaetales bacterium
CGGCCTATGCGCCCGCCGTGCGCTTCTCGGATCCGGAAGTCGGCGCACAGGTCGCGGCGCTCGACGAGGCCCAGCGGCGTGCCCTACCCGGGCTCGTCGCTCGTCACGGGATGGCATACGTCGACTGCACGCCTGTCCTGAACGATGCCGTAGTTGGCTCCGATCTCGCGTACTTTCCGGGGAACCTGCATCCGACCGCGGCGGGCCACATGCTCTTCGCCTCGTGTGTGGAGCCCGCGGTCCTCGCGGCTCTTGCCGGCGCCGCCAATCGGTGACGATTCCACGTTCGCGCGTTTCCGTCTGCGTCACCGGCAGCCACGGGCGGAGTCTCGAGTCCCTTCGCCGGGGGGCCTCGTGGCTCTGCCTGCCACCCCTCCCCCCGCCTCTGCGGTGACCCGAACGGGACCGGGGAGATCTCGTGCGACGGTATCCGAACGATCTCTTCCACTCCGACTGGACCGCGGACTCGACCAGAGCGAAGCCGTCGAATACCTTGCGTCTCCTCGAGCGGTTCCGAGACCGCGGAGGAGCCATCCATTCTCCACCTCGACCACTTCGGCCACTTCGAGCTTCGCTACGAGCCGTTTCCGATCGGGGTCATCCGTCCGGCAATGGACCCGAGTCGATTCGCCGAGTTCGTGGAACGGTTCCCTCCGCTCGATCTGTTTCGGGACTATAAATCCATGGGGAAGCCCGGTAAGAAGCTGACGCTCTCCGAAAAAGAGGATCCGCAAACGTACGAACGCTTCGTACGCGGCGATCCCCTGTGGCGAGAGTTTCATTCCTATGTGAAGAGTGACCGGTTCATCTTCTCCGTCGTAGACCTTCTTGCGCGACATCACATCGACCTCGGACTCCGCCAGACTTCCGCCGCCCGACTGCGATGGAAGCGAGTTCGTTCGGCCTTGGCGGGGCGACTCGCGACCGCGGTGCCGCGGCTCGCTTCGCGCTTCGAATTCTCCGCGCTCGCACCGACGGGAGGTTGTGTACTGCCGCACACCGATGCGCCAAACAAGCTCATGACACTCGTGCTCTCCATGGTACGGCCTGGCGAATGGGATCCGACATGGGGCGGAGGAACCGACGTCAATCGACCCAGGGATCCGCGGTATGCCTATAACCAGATGAACCAGCTCGCGGACTTCGGGGATATGGAGATTCTGCACACCTATGATTATCTTCCGAACGAGGCGCTCGTGTTCGTGAAGACCTTCAACTCGTGGCATTCGGTCCGGCCGATCTCTGGTGGTGCGTCCGCTCCATACCGACGAACCCTCACGATCAACATCGAACGGGTGGGCTGATCCCTCGGCTCAGTCGGTTATCGGAGCGCGGGCCGCGCGAGGCCGATCCGGCGGCTCGGCCGCTGCTCCTTGCGCCGCGCTGCAGACCGCAGCCAGCACGGCGTCGATGCGATCCTCTTCCTGCGCGAGCGTGCCGTGCTCCTTCAGCTTCGGCTGGGCTCGAACGTGGAAGCCGAAGGGCTGTCCGCGCCAGAGAAACTCTTCCCAGCCGAACGCCGTGATGTCCGGCAGGCCGGCCGCCGCGAATCCACGCTCGCTGAAGCTCGCCGGGCGCCCGGGAACGAGGCGGTAGCCGTCGGGCAACAGGCGCTCCGCAAGGGTCGAGAACTTTCGCGGCGGGGCGAAGACGGGCACCATGCACTCGCTCCGTACGCGTCCGTGCAGATTCTCGAAGATCCGCCACCCCACATCCCGCGACGTCCCGATGAAGCGGCGTTTGCGGAGCCGGAGCGGATCGAGGACGGGTAGAAGCCTGCTCCAGGGTCCCTTCGGCGTGCCCGAGTTCTGTTTCGTGCGCGCGTGTCCGGGAACCGCGTCGTAGTCGGAACGAAAGTCGAGTGTCTCGAAGGGCACCTGCTCGCCGTCGACGAGCATGCAGTGGACACACGGGAAGTAGCGGTACTTGTACGGCCAGCGCGGGTGCCACGGCACCCCGATCACGGCGAGCCGGCTGCGTTCCGCGTGTTCGAGCAGGGTACCCACCCAGCCCGGGCGGACCACGAAGAAATCCGGGTCGAGAAACAGCGCGAATCGGGTCCGCACGTGACGGAGCGTCTCGTTCATGCCCGATCCGTGGTGGTAGCCGCTGGCCGCGTACGGGCGCTCCACGAAGGCAGCGCCGGGGATGACCCGAACGTCCGGCCCGCTCGGCAACGCCGTCCTTGGTCCGTGCGCGTTGTCGGCGATGACCCACGAGACGCGGGCCTCCGGTGCGAGACGTCGCGTCAGCTCGACATTGCGCGACAACCAGTGCTCCGAATGGAACGAGACCGTACAAATCGTGAGTGTGAGCGGTGACCGCACGGTGACGGCGCTACTTCCGGTCCCGCCGCGAGCGCCAGGTAGCCAGGCGACTTCGCAAGCCGTCGCGCGGCACCTTGCCGAACTCGCGATCGCCAGTCCGACGCTCGTGCGGCGCCTCCATCGGCCTCTTTTCGATCACGACCATCGAGGGATAGAAATGCACGGAGTGCGCAGAGCGACTGAAATCATCGACGCGGAAGCTCTCCGGATCCCGGGAGTGCCAGGCGTTCAGACGATCCACCAGGTCCTTGGCGTACTCGACGAAGGAACCACGCGCTCGATAGCCGCCCCCGAACTCGTGCCAGTAGCTCGTGTGGGTGTCTTCACACAGATAGACGCCATCTGGTGACAACGCCGGGAAAAGCTCTTCGAAGGTCGCGATCTGCTGTTCCATCGTGTGGCCGCCGTCATCGATGAGAACATCGATGCGCGAGATCTGCTTGCGGAGCGCGCGAAGGAACCCGCGGTCGCTCTGGTCGCCGATCCAGATCTGGATTCGTTCCTCCTCGTATTGCTTGCACTTCTCCTTGATGTCCACGCCATGGATCCGAGCCGTTGGACCGAAGTAGCGTTTCCACAGTTGCAGCGATCCGCCCTTGTTCACGCCGATCTCGAGCACGTGGACCTCGCGGTTGCGAAAGCGATCGAAGTGGTGCTGGTAGACCTCGAGATAGTGGCTCCATTTCTCCATGACTCGACCCTGGTGGGTCTCGAAGCAATCGACGAGGTCGTCCATGTGGGCCCCTGGGAGATCGGATCCGAGAGCTATAGCATCTTCCCTCGTGGATCCCGGGTCGCGGGATCACCCTTCGAGCCTCGAGACCCATGCGGCTCGAGGATGGCTACCGGGAGGGCTACGTGGGGGACCTGAATCAGCTCGACTTCGCACTCGAGAATCGCGACCTGATCTCGGAGCCGATCCTCGAGATCGGCAGCAAGGACTATGGCAACACTCCCGACATCCGGCGACACTTCCCAGGTGCGCGGTATCTCGGTGTGGACCAGTCGGCTGGGCCGGGCGTCGACGTGGTCTGTGATCTCACGGCGGAGTTCGGTTCCGTCCGAGAGCGAATCGGCATGGATCACCTCGGTGCCGTGATCTGTTTCAGCGTGCTCGAGCATTGCCGCGACCCGTTCCGCATGGCCACGAACATCATGCGACTCCTCGATCACGGCGGCACCCTGCTTCTGAGCGTTCCTTTCGTCTGGAACATCCACGCCTTCCCGGACGACTATTGGCGTTTCACACCCTCTGCTCTCGCCGTCCTGTTCCCCGATCTGCAGCTGATCCCGGAGCGCTCCTACTACGCGACCAAGCAACGAGGAGAGCGTCTTGCGCTCGACTCGGATCTTCGCGCGATGGGGCAGGTGGGACGGCGCGGGCTCGATCGGGTGCTCCGAAAACTCGGGATCCCTCGCGTTCGCCACCCGTACATGCTGTTCCCGGTGAACATCAACGCCGTGCTCGTGAAGCCGAAGAACGACGCTGCCGTCGCGTTCTCCGGTGAGCCTTGACGGGAACCGCGTCGGAATCGGCGCTCCGGCACGCCCGCCGACGTCTCGAAGTTGCCTCGCCGGCGCCTGGCGCCTACACCTCGCCGCGATGACGGAATCGGTGGATGAGCCGGAGTCCAGCGCGCGCGCTCAGGCGTTCGTGTAGATCTCGGTGGTGGCCGTGTCGTTGATCGAAGAGGGGTTGTTGGCCGGGATCGCGGTGCAGGGGCGGCATCCGATCGAAGTCGCGTGGATCGCGGACGTCGCGGCGACGCTGGCGATCTTCGCGTTCAGCTTTGCGTTCGGGAACTCGAGCTTCTACGACGCGTACTGGAGCGTCGCGCCGGTGCCGATCGCGGTGTACTGGACCTTCGCGTCGGATCCCGGCGGCGGGGTCGCGGTGCCGGACCGCCAGATGCTGGTGCTCGCTGTGCTGCTGCTGTGGGCCGTACGGCTCACGGCAAACTGGGCGCGCGGTTGGGAGGGGCTGTCGCACGAGGACTGGCGCTACGTGGACATCCGCACGAAGACCGGGCGGCTCTACTGGCCGGCGAGTCTCGTCGGGCTGCACGCGATGCCGACGGCGATCGTGTTCCTCGGACTGCTGCCGCTGTGGCCGGCGCTGGCGAACGGTCCGCGGCCGCTCGGGGTCGTCGATGGTCTGGCCGTCGTCGTCGGCCTCGCCGGCGTGCTGCTCGAACTCGTCGCCGATGAGCAACTGCGTCGCTTCCGACGTTCGAATCCGCCGCCGGAGGCCGTCTGCGAGAGCGGCCTCTGGGCGTGGTCGCGCCATCCCAACTATTTGGGGGAGATCCTGCTCTGGGTGTCGCTGGCGCTGTTCGGGCTGGCGGCCGCCGGCTTCGTCTGGTGGGCGTGGCTCGGCGCCGCGGCGATGCTGGCGATGTTCGTGTTCGTCAGCATCCCGCTGAAGGAGACGCGGATGCTCGCGCGCCGTCCTGGCTATGCGGAGCGTCAGCGCCGCGTCTCGCTGTTGCTGCCGCGACCTCCGCGACGAGCCTGAACGTCCCTTCTGAGGCATTTGGCCCCATGTCGGTCGGCTTCGAGGCCGTCGAAGCGCCACCGAGCCCCCTGGAGCCGCTGGCACACCGCCTGCAAACCGGTTCGGCGTGCAACCGAAGACCGACTGCCTCGACGGCAACGAAGCCGCCGCCCGGATCGCCCATCGCCTCGCCGAGGTGATCGCGATCTACCCGATCACCCCCGCCTCGCCCATGGGCGAGTGGGCCGATGAATGGTCCTCCCTCGGCCGGACGAACCTGTGGGGCGCCGTGCCCCGCGTCGTCGAGATGCAGAGCGAGGCCGGCGCCGCCGGGGCGATCCACGGTGCCCTGC
>CAYOHN010000075.1:0-4232 GCA_964403735.1 uncultured Spirochaetales bacterium
GCTGCGGAACGACGAAACGTCCCTCGTGCGCTTCTCGGCGTTGCGCGGTCTGGCGCGCCTCGAGGCCCCGCTCGGCGCGAAGGCGCTCGAGCAGGCGCTGTCGGATTCCCTGTTGCGGCCGGTGGCATTTGCCGTGCTGGGTCACGGAGACGATCCCGACGCGGTCGAGGCGTTGCTGTCCGGGTTGGCCGCGGGCTCTCGGGCGGCTCGCGAAGCCGCTTGTGAGGCATTGCTCCATCGGGTCGGACGCGCCGATCCCGCGAGTGCCGATCCGTTGTGCGCGCGGATCCGGGAGCATGCCCTGGCGGCTCCGATGACGATCACCGACGCGATTCGACGGCTCGGCGAAGCGGAACTCGGCACGCGCCTGCTGTTGGTGCAGTTCCTCGGCATCGTGCGTGCACCCGAGAGCGTCGTTCCGTTGCTGCTGGCGGCCCGCGACGAGGCACTGACCGAGGTCGCCCTCGATACGCTCGCGACGTTCGCCGAGACTGCCGACGCCGAGATCGCCGACTGCTTCTCGGCGCTCGACGTCGATGTGCGCACCCTGGCGTGCGAGCTGCTCGGTCGCACGAGCAGCCCGAGCGGCGCCCAGCGTCTGATCGCCGCGCTCGAGGACGCGGAGCCGAGCGTGCGCATCGCGGCGGCGCGCGGCCTCGCCTGTCGCGCGGACTCCGCCGCGACGACCGCGCTGGTCCGGCGCCTCGAGGCGACGGCGGGCGATCCCGAGCCCGAGGCCGAGGAGGAGCGCGCGGCCGCCACGGACGCCCTGGTGCGGATCGCTACGGCAGCCCCAGAGGCCGAAGCACGAAGCGGAACGCTCGAGCTGCTGGCGGGCGGCTTCGATGGGGCCGAGATCCCCGTGCGGCTCGCCGTGGCCCGCGTTCTGCGCGAGATCGGAGGGCCGGAACATGCGGAACACATGTCGCTGTTGGTCCAGGACCCGAGTCCCGATGTGCGACGCGCAGCGGTGGCGGCACTCGCACGCATGGGACCTGACCAGGCCGCGGAGATGCTGCGCCTGGCGCTCGCCGACGAAGACGCGTCGGTACGGATCGTCGCTGCCGCCGCGCTCGGCGAGGCGGCGACCCCGCGCGTGTTGCCCGACCTCGAACGCCTGCTGACCGACGACGACGCCGGCGTGCGCGCGGCATCGGTCCGCGCGATCACGAGCTTCGGCCCCACGCTTGCCGGCGATGCGGCGACACGCGAGCGGATCGAGGCGTTGCTGGGCCAGGCGCTCGCCGACGTCGTCCCGGTGGCGATCGCGGCGGTGGAAGCATTCGACGAGATCGGCGACGGGATCGCGCTCGGACCGGTCCTCGCGCTTCTCGGTCACGCGGATGCCGAGTTGGTGCAGAGTGCCGTGCGCTGTCTCGAACGGCACGGGTGCGAGGAGGACCTCCAAGCCCTGCTGCCGCTGCTCGGCCACGACCACTGGTCGGTCCGCGCGGCGGCGATCGAGGCCCTCGCGGCGCGGCGCGTGGGCTCCGCGCTGCCGGCTGTCCTCCGCCATCTCGAGCGAGAGCAGGACGAGTTCGTACGCGGGGTGTTGTTGCGGGCGCTCGCGCGCCTCGAGGAGGGATAGGCGTCGTCATGGGCGAGGAGCGGCCCAGCGAGGTCGCGATGACCGAAGCCGAGTTCCGCATGCTGACCGAGCTGTTGCGCTCGCACTGCGGACTCCACTTCGGGGCGGAATCGCGGTACCTGCTCGAACGACGGCTCGGCCGCCGTCTCGTCGAGCTGGGGTTGCGGAGCTTTACCTCGTATCACTACGCACTGCGCAGCGATCTGACGGGTGAGGGCGAGCTGGCCTGGGCGATCGACAACCTCACGACCAATGAGACCTACTTCCTGCGCGAGCGGCAGCAGCTCGAGGCGCTGGTTCAGGAGGTCATCCCCAGCCTCCGGGCGCGTCGCGGCGGGCCGGCGACGGGGCCCCTCTCGATCTGGTGCGCCGGTTGCTCGAGCGGCGAGGAGCCGTACTCGATCGTGATGCTGGCCGCCGAGGCCGGGATCGAGCCCGGTCGGGATCTGCGGGTCTACGCGTCCGACATCTCGAAGCGCGCGCTCCACAAAGCCCGGCGCGGCATCTACCGCGAGGCCTCGTTCCGGCAGACCGAGGCGTGGCTGAGGCAGAAGTACTTCGTCGAGAAGGATGGGCAGTTCCGGATCGCCGACGAGATCAAGAAACACGTCACCTTCGCGCACCTGAATCTGATGGACGAGAGGCGGATCTCGCTGCTCGGCTCGCTCGACGTGATCCTATGTCGAAACGTCATCATCTACTTCGATCTCGAGACCAAGCGGCACGTGATCCGGACTTTTCACGAGAAGCTCCGTCCCGGTGGCTATCTGCTGCTTGGCCACTCCGAGTCGCTGATCAACCTGTCGACGGACTTCGCGCTCGATCACCTCCGTCATGACATGGTGTATCGAAAACCCGCAGAGAGTGATCCGTGGCACGAGACCGCCGAGCGGACGCTGTTGACGGTCGACCGCGGAGGGCCGCGATGAAGGCCCACGGCAAGATCCGCGTGCTGGTGATCGACGATTCGGCCTTCAGCCGTCGCACGATCTCGCGCATGCTCGAGCGCTCGCCGCTCTGCGAGGTGGTGGGGGTGGCCGCCGATGGCGAGGAGGCGCTGCGCAAGACCTTCGAGCTGAAGCCGGACCTCATTACCCTCGATCTCGAGATGCCGCGCATGGACGGGTTTACCTTCCTGCGTCTCGTGATGAGCCGGTGTCCGACGCCGGTCATCGTGATCAGCGGCCGCGCCGGAGATCAGGATGTCTTCCGGGCGCTCGACTTCGGCGCCGTGGACTTCCTCGCGAAGCCGACGCCGCGCGCCGGACCCGAGCTCGAGCGCATCGAGCAGGAGCTGCTGCGCCGGGTCCACAGCGTGCGCCAGCTGCGGATCGAGAAGGTTCGCGAACGGCTGACGGCGCCGGTCCCGGTGAGTGCGCCGGAACGGCGATCCGGGCGCGCGCCGCGCTTCGTCGCGGTCGGCTCCTCGACGGGAGGCCCGGCAGCGCTGATGCAGATCCTCGGGACGTTCGTGCGCGCGCCGTCGACTGCGGTCGTCGTGGCCCAGCACATGCCCGCCGGCTTCACGCGGGGCTTCGCCGATCGCATCGACCGGCTGACCCCGTTCGCGGCGCGCGAGGCACGGAATGGGGACGAACCGGCGCCGGGCCTCGTCCTGGTCGCGCCGGGCGGACGCCATCTCGAGTTCGACCGCGTCGGCGCGCGCACCGTCGTATGCCTCGCGGAGGCGACGACCGGCGACAAGTACGCGCCGTCGGTGGACCGGCTCTTTGCCTCGGCGGCGAAGCACTTCGCCGGACCGGAGCTGCTGGCGGTCGTGCTCACCGGAATGGGCGATGACGGTCGCTTCGGCGTGACGGCGGTCCAGCAGGCCGGCGGCCGCGTGGTGGCGGAATCGGAGGAGAGTGCGGTGGTGTTCGGGATGCCGCAGCAGGCGATTCGAACGGGTGCCGTCGACGCCGTGCTGCCGCTCCAGCGGATCGCTGCGGCGATCGACGCGGGCGTCGAAGGAGGCGTTCGGCAGCGGACGCGGGGGGAACCGGCATGAGCGAGAAGCGCGAAGGTCTCTTCTCCAGGGCGGAGGAGGTGCTCGGGCTGTTCCGAAAGGGCGCCGAGTTCACGCAGGAACTCCTGCGCGAGAACGAACGCCTGCGCCGCGAAGTGGCGCGCGTCGAGACCCAGCAGATGGCGGCATCGGACGAAGGGGAGTGGGAGAAGCTGCGGCGCGAGCTGCTGGCGCGGATCGAGAGCCTCGAGGGCGAGCGCACCGACATGCTGGAGCGCCTGCGCTCGGTGGAGGACGAGAACCGGCATTTCACCGAGCGCTACATCGAGATCGAGGAGGAGAACAACAATCTCGCCAGCCTCTACGTGGCGAGCTTCCAGCTCCATTCCACGCTGCACCTGCAGGAGGTGTTGCAGATCATCGTGGAGATCGTGATCAATCTGATCGGCGCCGAGATCTTCGCCATCTACGTGCTCGACGAGAACACGAACGCCCTCTCCGCCGTGGCATCCGAAGGGGCCGTCCTGAGTGAGTTCCCCGTGTGTCCCATGGGCCAGGGGCTGATCGGCGGCGCGCTCGCCAGCGGGGAGACGGCCTGCTCCGATGCGCGGAGTTCCGAGGACGAGCTCGGCGAGCCGATCGTCGCGATTCCGCTGCGCGTGCAGGAGCGACCGATCG
>CAYOHN010000075.1:4332-13000 GCA_964403735.1 uncultured Spirochaetales bacterium
GAGCTCGGCGAGCCGATCGTCGCGATTCCGCTGCGCGTGCAGGAGCGACCGATCGGGGCCATCGCGATCCATCGGCTGCTGCAGCAGAAGGCGGGTTTCACGCCGCTGGACCACGAGCTGTTCACACTGCTCGCCGGCCACGCCGCCACGGCGATCTTCGCCGCGCGGCTGTATTCGCAGTCCGAACGCAAGCTCAACACGATCCAGGGCTTCATCGATCTGCTGACCAAGTGAGGCGTCCGCTCCGGGACGGAGTGGGGAGGAACCGACCATGAACCGACATCGCATCCTGATCGTCGAAGACAGTCCGACGATGCGACAGCTGCTGGTCTTCGCATTGAAGCGCCTCAAAGACGTGGACATCGTCGAAGCTCAGGATGGCATGGATGGGCTGCGCAAGGTCACGAGTGACCACTTCGATCTCGCCCTGGTGGACATCAACATGCCGGTCATGGATGGCCTCAAGCTGATCAGCTTGATCCGCGGCGAGGAGAGCCTCAAGAGTATGCCGATCGTCGTGATCACCACCGAAGGCGCCAAGGAGGATCGCGAGCGCGCATTGGCGCTCGGCGCCGACGAGTACCTGTGCAAGCCGATTCAGGCGAACAAAGTCCTGCAGGTCGCCAAAGGCCTGCTGAAGGTCGGGTGAGTCGGATGATGTCGGTCGAGAACGTCTCCGAGAAACCGCGGACGAAGGGCTCTCCCGGGCGCCGGATGCTGCTGCGTTGGAACCTGCTGACGCTGCTGTCCAGTGTCGCCAACGTCGGCGTGATCGCGGTGTTCCTGAGTCGGATCCTGGACTGGGAGCCGGCCGTCTGGCAGCGCTTCTTCGTCGTCGTCGGCGGCTGGGTCGTCGTGTTGGCGCTGCTCGCGCAGCTGTTGCAGCGCGCGGTCCGGATGCTGGTGCGCTGGCTGGATCTCGAGGCGGCCGGCGTCAACACGCCGGAGGACGATCTGCGGGCGTTCGCGGCTTCGATCGACGTGGTGCGGGAAGTTCTGCTCAGCTCGTTCGTCCTGTGGCCAGTGGGCGCGCTGGCGGTGGGACTGACGCTTGCCGCCTGGGTGCCGGAGGTGACGCGGATGGACGTCGTCACCCTGCTGATGGCCGGCGCGCTCGGCGGCGCCGTGTCGAGCCCGTTCGTCACGTTCCTGTTCAAGCGGGACGTCGCGCCGATCCGCGCGCGTCTCGCGCGGGCGATCGCGGATCCGGCGCTGCGGGCAAAGGCCGCGCGTCCGCTGCCGTTGTCCTGGAAGCTGCAGGCGACCGTGCTGATCACGACGGTGGTTCCGGTGGTGGCGATGTTGAGCGTCGCCCAGCGGCAGGTGGGCCTCGCCGTGGCTTCGGTGGTGCACGAGCAGCAGCGACAGTGGCTCGATGCTCGCGCCGATCAGTCCCCCGCGGCCTTGTCTTTGGCATCGTCGCCGATCTCGTCGACCGACGGTTCCTTCGCGCTCTACGATGCCGAGACGGGGGCGTTGCTCGGCGGCCGCGGACCGGACGGCGAACATCCGACGTTGCCGGTCGGCTGGGCCGCCAGCCCCGAGGATGGCGTTGCCGTCGCGGACGGGCGGTACCACGCCTGGCGGATGAGCTCCGATGGTCGCCACGTGCTCGTCGCGACGCTGCCCGCGAGCGCCTTGCCGGCGCGCGCGGTGAGCGCGACGCCGGAGTTGCTGGGCCTGCTGGCTCTCGCGCTGATCGTCTCGTGCGTCTCGGCCTGGATCGTCGCGCGCGATCTCAGCGGCGGCCTGGCGGCGCTGCGTGCCGAAGCGGATCGGATCGCCGAAGGCGTGCTCGATCGGCCCGATGTCTTCGAGTCCGAGGACGAACTCGGGGACCTCGGTCGGGCCTTCGACCGGATGCGTCAGGCGCTGCGCGAGACGGTGGCCCGCGTGAGCCAGGCGGCCGACCGCGTCGATTCGGCCACGGTCGAGCTCGCCACCGTCGGGGCGTGTGTTGCTGGCGCAGCCGCCGATCAGGAGCAGGCGGTCGGGCGCGCGCGCGAGTCGACCGACACCGTCCGGGAGCAGGCCGCGGGCATCACGAGCTCTGCGCAGGAGCTGTCTGCCTCGGTCGAGGAATCGTCGAGTTCCATCCTCGAGATGGGTGCCGCGGGCGAGGAGCTGAACCAGACCGCGTCCGTGCTGTCGACGAAGGTGGACGAGGCCTCCAGCTCGATCGAGCAGATGATTCGCAGCGTCTCGCAGATGGCGCAGCACGTCGAAGTGCTCTCCGAGGCTGCGGTCGAGACGCAATCCTCGGTGGAGGAGATGGCGGGCTCGATGCGCGAAGTCGACGCCAACGCAGCCGAGACGGCGCGACTCTCTGCGCAGGTCGTCAGCGTCGCCGAGGGCGGGCGCCAGAAAGTGCAGGAGACGATCGCCGGCATGGAGGCGATCCGCGACGCCACCGACACGGTCGAACAGGTGATCCGCGGCCTCGGCGGACGCGCGAACGAGATCGGCGCGATCGTCGACGTAATCGACGACGTCGCCGACGAGACCAACCTGCTCGCTCTCAACGCGGCGATCATCGCGGCACAGGCGGGGGAGCAGGGTCGAGCCTTCTCCGTGGTCGCCGACGAGATCAAGGAGCTGGCGGACCGCGTCATGTCGAGTACGAAGGAAATCGGCGCGTTGATCCGCTCCGTCCAGGAAGAGAGCACCGCTGCCGTCACGGCGATCGAGCGCGGCAGCGAGAGCGTGTGGGTGGGTGTCGAGCGCTCGGCGGAGGCCGGGGAGTCGCTCGAGGCGATCACGCGCACCTCGCGCGAGAGCGGGCAACGCATCGCCGAGATCGTCTCGGCCGTGCAGGAGCAGAGCAAGGCCGCGAGCCACGTGCAGACGCTGATGGAAGGCGTGCGGGTCAGTGTCGAGCAGCTGCGCAACGCGACGCGCGAGCAGGAGCAAGGCAACGGGGTCGTGCTCAGCGGGACCGCGACGATGCGCGACATCTCCCAACAAGTGCATCGCACGACGGAAGAGCAGGCGCGGGGGGGCAACCAGATCCGCTCCGGCATCGAGGTGGTGCGACAAGCCGTCGAGCGCATCTATCAGGCACTCCAGGACCAGGCTTCGGCGTGTCATCAGTCGGCCTCGTTCATGGGCCAGGTCTCCGAGGGCGCCCGGGCCAATCACGAGGCCGCCGCCCAGGCAGAGCGCTCGACCGGAGAGCTGCGCGCAGCCGCCGAGACACTCCGCGAGGAGATCCGCCGCTTCCGCCTGTAGAGGCGTTCTGCTATGGAAACACGCCATGCGCTGCGTGTTGCTTTCCAACGGGTTGCCTTCCAACGGGTTGCTTCCGAGGGGCCGGCTGCTGCGTTCCGCCGCTCTGCTGCATCCGTCGGTGGAGGGCTCTGCGGTGCGCGCGTTCCCGCGCTCGGCGCTGCTCGCCATCGCTGTCGCCGTCGCGGTGACCGGACTCTCCGCGTGCTCCGGCTATCGGATGGTCCGCCACGCCGGAGCGCTCGGAGATGTGGAGCGCGTGGCGATCCAGCCGCTGCGCAACGAGTCCTTCGAGCCGGGTGTCGATCGGCTCGTCAACGATGCGCTGCGGCGCGAGTTCGCCCGCCGCGGGGGCGTCCAGCTCGTGCGGAATGCCGTTGGCGCGGATCTCGTACTCTCGGGCGCGGTGCTGCCTCTGACGACGCGCTCGCGCAGCTTCTCTTCGGTCGAGCTGGCGCTCGAGTTCGAAGTCGAACTCCCGCTGCGTCTGGTCGCGGTACGGCCCGACGGAACGCAGCTCGCTCTCGATGGCAGCGCGCTGCGCGACTGGGAGCTCTACCTGGCGAGCGCGGACGTGGAAGTCGAACGCAAGAACCGCGAGGAAGCGTTGCGGAGACTCTCCCAACTGCTCGCTGGACGCGTGCACGACGCGCTCGCGGAACGCCTCGCGGCGGCGCGGTGACCCCCGACGAGTTGGCGACGGAGCTGGCTGCGGGCCACGTGCGCCCCGCCTATCTCGTCGCCGGCAGCGAGCCTCTGCTGCGGGACGACGCGCTCGCAGCGCTGCGCAGCGCCGTGCTCGCCGAGGGTCCTGCCGACTTCAACACGGATCGGCTCGACGGCGACGAAGCGGCCCCCGGCCGCTTGGCGGATGCGCTGCATACACTCCCGATCCTCGGCCCCCGGCGCCTCGTGTGGCTCCGCGAACCGGCCGGCGGGCGCGGCGCCTGGAAAGCCATGGTCGACGCATTGCCGGCGCTGGTCCGCGAGCAGTCGGCCGACGCGCGGTCGGTGCTGGTGGTGACGGCCGCTGCGGTGGACCGCCGGCTCGCCTGGGTGAAGGCATTCGCCGCCGAGCCCGCGGCGCTCGTCGAGTGCGAGCCGCCGAAGCATGCCCGCGATCTCGTGGCGTTCGCCCGCCGCGAGGCGAAGCGGATCGGCGTCCGGATCGACGACGACGCGGCCGAGCGCCTCGCCGAACGCGTCGGCCCGCAGCTTCTACGGCTGCGCGGCGAGATCGAAAAGGCCTCGCTGCTGGCGGGAGCCGGGCAGACGATCACGCGGGCGCACGTCGCGGTCGGTGTCGCGGACCTGACCGAGGAGCCGATCTGGGATCTCACCGATGCGATCGGCGAGAGACGTGCCGCGGACGCCCTCGGCGTGCTGGCGAATCTCCTGGCGGCGGGCGCTGCGCCCCCCGTCGTGCTCGGCGCGCTGGCCAGTCACCAGCGCAAGCTCCTGCGCGTGCGGACCGGCGGGAAGATTGCCGGCCATCCGTTCGCCGTGCGCAAGCTCGAGAGCCAGGCGCGCCGCTCCTCCGCCGCGCGCCTGCTCGCGGGGATGCGAGCCATTCACGAGACCGACGAGGCGCTGAAGGGCCAAGGCGCCTTGGCGCCAGCGCTCGCACTCGAGCGGCTGGTGCTGAACCTCGGCACCTGAGAGGCCCGGGCGCCTCGGTGTCTGGCCGGTCCCGGGGGCCGCGCGCTCTCTCAGCTCTTCGCCGCGGCCCTGTTCGCGCGCCTGGCGATGCGCGACACCAGGCGGCTCGCGCGGCGCTTCGGGATCACGCCCTTCGACGCGGCACGGCGCAGCGCCCGTTCGGCGTCGCGCGCACGCGCGGCCGGATCGTCGCTGCCGGTCTCGAGATCCGCGCGCACGCCCTTCAGAACGCTTCGCGTGCGCGCACGAACCGTGCGGTTTCGCTCGCGCCGCCTGGCGTTCTGGCGGGAGCGCTTCTCGGCGGACTTGTGATTGGCCACTGCGTCTGACTCCGGGCTTCGAGGAGCGCGGAACATAGGCGGAGGCGGCAGTCCGTGCCAGCCAACGGCCGAAGCCGGCGGCTGCGGCGCGGCCGGTGCCTCGTCCGCCGCGCCGCTCGTCCTTCACTCGCGGCCGCGGCCGGCCGATAGAACCTGCGGATTCGAGGGTCCGGAGGGGAATCGTTTGAGCCGGCGTCCGATGCATCCGGGGCGGGCGGTCCGTGGGGCCGTCCTGGCGCTGGGCCTGATCGCCCTCGCTTCGCCGCTCGCGAGCGCCGAGGAGGCGACCGTAGGGGGGCCGCCTGACCGCGCTGGTCACGCTCTCCAGGAGATTGCAACGCAGCCCTCGGAGCGAGGCGAGGCGCCGCGGCGTGTCCCGCTGTCGCTCGCGCGGCTCGAACAAGCGTGGTGGCGGGAGCCGACGACACCGCTCGAGCGGCGCGCCGAACGCGTCCGCGCGGCAGCCGACGCGCTCGGGATTCCCGACGTCGAAGCGCTGGCCCGCGCCGTGTTGATCGATCCGAGTCTCGGCTCGCGCCGCGAGCGCGCCGCCGCGGCGGTCTTGCTCGCGCCGGGTCTGCCGGCCGCGCAGCTCGCACGTGCGCAGGCGAAGTGGAGCGAGAGCGCGGGGTTCGGCGCTGCGCTCGGCGCGCTGCAGGAGGCGTTCTTCGCGCTGTCGCATCACCTCGAGAGTCGGCTGTGGCTCGAGGCGACGGCACTCACGTTGCTCTTCGTCGCGGTGCTCGCCGCAGCTCTGCTGTGGATCGCAGCGCGGGGCCTGCGCGCGGCCCCGCACGCTGCGCACGACGTCTCTCACGCCCTCGATCCCGGTATGCCCGACTTCGCCAAGGCGGCCGTGGTCGCGGCGGGGGTCCTGCTGCCGGCCGCACTCGGCGAGGGCATCCTCGGCGTCGCGCTGGTGCTGTTCGCGCTCGGCTGGTGGGCAAGCGATTCGCGCCAGCGTCGCGCGCTCGGCGCCGCCGCGCTGCTCGTCGTCGTCGCGCTCGGCCCGCTCGCGGGTGCCGCGGGGCGCTCGCTCGGATCGTTCTCGGCCGATCCGATGGTGTTCGCGTCGATGGCTTCGGAGACCGGCTGGCTCGACCCGGCGGCCGCGCTGCGCCTCGAGCACGCGCATGCCGCCGGCGATCCGCTCGCGACGCAGGTCATCGCCCGTCGCGCTCGTCGCACGGGAGATCTGGCGCAGGCGCAGGCACTCTCGGCCCGACTGCTCGATGACCCGGGCGCTGCGACGCCCGCGCTGCTCAACGATGCCGCGCACGTGCGGCTCGCGCTCGGTGACGTCCCGGGCGCCATCGAACAGTACGAGCGCGCGATCGAGCTGCGACCGTCGGCGGATCTGTGGTTCAACCTCGCGCAGGCGCACGTCCGGGCGCTCGACATGGGTTCGCATGAAGCCGCCCTGGCCGCAGCCCAGGCGTTCGATCCCCGGCGCACCGGGGAGCTGACCGAGCGCCTCGCGCGCTCCGAAGAGACGGTCGTGGATCTTCCGCTCGACAGTGCCGCGCTGCGCGCGCGTCTGCGCGCGGCGGCGGATCCCGCCGCGGCCGCGGCGCTCCGAGCGCCCGTCGCACCGGGCGTGATCGGCGACCGGCCGTGGTCCGCCGGGTTGCTCTTCGCCGGACTCGCCGCGGCGGCCAGCGGACTCACGAGGATACGCACGCCTTCGCGACTCTGCAGCGACTGCGGAACGCGTCTGTGCGCGCACTGTCGCAGCGGCGAGCCGAGCGACGGCTTGTGTGCGGAATGCGCGCGCCGCCGGCTCGAGGCTCGTCATGGGGGTCCCTGGGAGCTGCGCGGCGCTCGAAACGGAAACGGGGTTCGCGCGGCGATCGCGGGCATCGCGCGTCGCGCGGCACCGCTGCTGCCGGGCCTGATCGAGGCCGAGCCGAGGCGACCGGGCTGGTCGCTGGCCGCGCTGACGACGCTGGCGGCGGCGGCTGTGCTCCACGTCGGCCGGGACGCCATCGTCGCCGATCCCGCCGCGGTGGGTGCTGCGGGCCCGCTGGCGCTGGCCGCGCTGGCCGGCGCGCTGCTGAGCTCCGCGCTGGTGCTCGGTGTCTGGGCGCGCCGCCAGAGGACGCTCTAATGTCGATCGCCCTGCACGGGAACCTGCGCGACTTCGGCATCGGCGAGGTCTTCCAGCTGATCGGGCAGCAGCGCAAGACCGGCGTGCTCCAGGTCCGCGGGTCCCTGGGCGAAGTGGAGCTGCGCTTCGAAGACGGCAACGTGGTGTCGGCGGCGCCCGTCGGGTCGTTCGAGGACGAGGCGCTCGGCGATCTTTCCGTCCGCTGCGGCGCGCTGCCGCGCGAGGCGTATGCAACGGCGGCGCGGGCGCGCGCGGCGGCCGGTGACGGTCTGCGCAGCCATCTGCTCGAGACGGGACTCGCGCTGTCGGCGCTCCACGAAGTCGAGGCGCTGCTGACGCGCGAGACGCTGTTCTCGCTGCTGTGCTGGGAGGACGGGTCGTTCCGATTCGTGTCGCAGCCGATCCCGCACGATCATCCGCACGACTCGCTGATCGCCGCCGAGCAGTTCTTGATGGACGGGCTGCGTATGC
The DNA here is from genome assembly GCA_964403735.1 of uncultured Spirochaetales bacterium. Classification (GTDB taxonomy): domain Bacteria; phylum Myxococcota_A; class UBA9160; order UBA9160; family PR03; genus CAADGG01. The sequence continues at coordinate 12,115 of CAYOHN010000075.1, forward strand.
TCGACGAGTGGCGCGCGCTCGAGGCCGAGCGGCCGGCCGAAGCGCAGGTGTTCCGGCGGCGCGGCAGCATCGAGGACTACCGGCGTTCCCCGGCTGCCCGCACGTCCTCTTGGCCGGCGGAAACCGAGCGCTTGTTGCTGCTGGTCGATGGGCGCTCGTCGGTTCGCCGGGTGATCGACCTGTCGCGGCTCGGGACGTTTCTCGGCATGCGCGTGCTGGTGGATCTCGCGCGCGACGGCTGGATCGAGCCGCTGGGAGGCGCGGAGGGCGGCATCGCGGCCGGCGTCGCGCGCCGAAGGGGCCTGCGGCCGCGGCGCGCCGCCGCGATCGGGATGCCGTTCGCGGCGCTGGCGCTGCTCGCGGCGTTGGCCGTTGCCGGCTCCGGCGCCGGCGTCGGCGTCGGTGTCGAGAGCGGCGGGTCCGGCAGAGCCGCGCTGGCGATCGAACACCGACCGCTCGCCGACGCCCGGGCGGCGGCCGAGGCGGCGCGCGTTCGCCATCTGGCGCTCGCGGCCGCGCTGGTGCGCGGTCGCGCCGTGGATTCGCTCGCCGAGCTGCCCGCGTGGCCGGACGGCGAGGGCCGCGCGTTGACGGCCGAAGCGGCGGCCGCCTACTATCAGGCCCATCGCGACGGGGGTGCGCTGATCCTGGCTCCCGACCGCTAGCGGAGCGCTTCTTCCTGGTCGAACAACCCGCCAGCACCCGTCAGACCCTGATCTTCGACGACAACCGCATGGCCGCGGAGCTCTACGGCGACGGGGAACGCCATCTCCGCGTGCTCGAGCGGGAACTCGGCGTCGACGTCCGCGCCCGCGGCAACGAGGTCCGGCTGGTCGGGGAGCCGCGCGTCGTCGGCGCCGCGCGCAAGGTGCTCGAAGAGCTCTAC